>DAICZM010000455.1 GCA_027311145.1 Ktedonobacterales bacterium | reverse complement strand
GGGAATATACAGGCAAGAGGGGGTAGAGAATAGAGAAGTGGCCGAGCGGCGGGGGAAGCACTTGTGGGGATGGCCTGATCTGGTAGCGTGCAAGCGTACATGCCAAAGACCTATAGAGAAATACAAATAAAAATTTCAAAAAGTTTTTGAAAGGTAGAGACTCCCCTGATGGTTACAAATATTGATAGCGCAACAACATCGAAAAATATGGATGAGTCGATAGCAACTGAAGATGGACGTATTGGCTGTAGTATTGGTATTATGGCATATAACGAAGAAGCTAATATTGCCAGAACGATTAAAGCTGTCTTGGCACAACAGGGGCCGTCTATTCGTGTTGAAGAAGTGATTGTTGTTGCTAGTGGTTGCACTGATCGCACAGTGCCAATTGTGGCGCAACTGGCACTGCAAGAGTCTCGTGTGCATCTCTGTGTGCAGGAGAAGCGCGAGGGAAAAGCCTCCGCCATTAATTTATTTTTAAAAGAAGCTAGTAGTGAGGTCGTTGTGCTGATTGGCGCAGATGTTGTCCCAGAAGAATCTGCGCTAGAGCAACTCTGTGCCCCCTTTAAAGATATAACAATTGGTATGGTTGGTGGTCGTCCTGTGCCAGTGAATGATCCATCAACCTTTATGGGCCACGCTGTTCATCTTCTTTGGCGTTTGCATGATCGTCTGGCACGTATTCATCCCAAACTGGGCGAAGTGATTGCCTTTCGCAACGTGATTACGGGCATTCCTACAGATAGTGCTGTTGATGAAATCTCTATTCAGGCTCTTATTTCACAGCTTGGTTATAATCTGATCTATCAACCCGCGTGTGTTGTGTATAACAAAGGGCCTGTCAATGTGCGTGACTTCCTCAAGCAACGCCGTCGTATCTATGCAGGCCATCTCAAAGTGTTGTCTCAGCAACGCTATGAGGCCTCGACCATGAAGGTCACGCCTATCGCACAGCAGTTGATTGCCTGTCGCGACTTTACCATGAGTAGTCCCAAGCAGGCACTCTGGACGATTGGCACGGTTGCTCTTGAAGGCTATGCACGTATTCAGGGCTATTATGACTACACGCGTAAACGCGAGCATCATATCTGGCAAATGGTAGATTCGACGAAAGACCTGGAAGCAGGCCAGCGCAAAATGCGTCGTATCTGCAACGCGCAGAGCGTGATTGTGTTCCGTTTTCTTGTAGAAGGCTCTCTGGGTAGTGATGTACAACGTGAGCGCGAGGACCGTGAGGCAACTGAAGCGGCACGTAAGCTGTTGTCGTATCTGAAGATGCATGTGCGCAAAGAAGATCAACTCACGGTGAATGGCCCTGGTATCCTGACGGCGGTGATTCGCGCCGAGCAACATGGAGCCGAGCTGGTTGCCAAACGTATCAAAACGCTCGCCGAGGAATCAACGGTGCGTGTGGGCATGCGTGGGCGCGAGGTCAAAATTCAAGTCACGTATAGCTCTTTGACCTTTGTATCGAAGGCGGCGAATGGCAAGATGACCGTTAGTGGTCCGCTCCTCGATGAGGCGGTGGCTGATACGCTGCTAGACGACGCTATGCATGTAGACTAGAGACAACTGAGGTTGTGAGAGAGCATGAACCTGAAAGGCTATGCTCTTGTCGCTCACATATCCGTATGGTACAATAGCATTCGGGCGAGGACATGGATAAGTCCCCGCCCGAACTTATGTGAGAGAAGCGACCTATAACCTATGGAAATAACTTGGTTAGGCCACTCCTGTTTTCAGTTACGTGGCAAGAATGCAACATTAATCACTGACCCTTTCACCCTTCAGCCTGGCGAAGCACAATGGCTGAATAAGATTAACGCCACCATTGTTACCGTCAGCCATAATCATCCCGGGCATAACTATGTGCTGGGCGTGAATGGTAATCCGCATGTGGTGCGTGGTCCGGGGGAGTACGAGATCAGTGATGTTTTGATTACGGGCGTTGCTGCTTATCACGACGATAAGCAAGGCAAAGAGCGAGGACGCAACACGATCTATGTCATCCATATGGATGATCTTGTGATCTGTCATCTGGGCGATTTGGGCCATCCATTGCAGGAAGAGCAACTTGAAGAAGTGGCCGACGCGGACGTGCTGCTTGTTCCAATTGGTGGTCCCCATACGATTACCCCAACGCAAGCAGCTGAGCTGATTAGCCAGGTTGAACCACATATTGTCATTCCCATGCATTATCGCCCGCAAGAAGGTGAGCATGAAGCTGGGCATCCACTCGATAAGTTTTGCCGTGAAATGGATGTAAAAACGATGAATGTACAGCTCAAATGTGTGGTTACTCGTAGTAATGTTCCCACTGAAACCCAAGTTGTCTTATTATCACCACGTCTCTTGTCGTAGGCTTGTTAGCTATATAGGCATGTTTTTGTTTAGATGAGTTTGGGGTATATCACGATAGTATCTTTGTAGAAAGAGCGCAACTCCAGGTAAAGGAGAGTTCTATGTCGAAATTCATTTTTGTTACAGGCGGCGTCGCCTCATCGGTAGGGAAAGGTATCAGCGTCGCCTCCTTAGGGCGTCTCCTCAAAAATCGCGGAGTCTCCGTCTCTCTGATGAAACTTGATCCCTATATTAATGTAGACCCGGGCACGATGTCTCCGTATCAACATGGCGAAGTCTTTGTGACTGACGATGGAGCGGAGACCGACCTTGACTTGGGCCACTACGAACGCTTTACCGATGAACCGGCCTATCAGGCTAATAATGTAACTACGGGTCAAGTCTATGCTTCGGTCATTGGCAAAGAGCGACGCGGCGAATATCTCGGCGGCACTATTCAGGTCATTCCGCACATTACTAACGAGATCAAAGATCGTATCCACGCCGTAGCGCGTCGCTCTGATGCCGATGTTGTGATTGTTGAGGTTGGTGGAACGGTAGGCGATATCGAGGGCGAACCGTTTTTAGAGGCAATTCGTCAGATGCGCAAAGATGTTGGACGGCGTGATGTGCTGTATATGCATGTCACGTTGCTACCTTATCTTGGCGCGACCAAAGAGTTGAAGACGAAGCCCACGCAGCATAGCGTTAAAGAACTGTTGCGTGTCGGCATTCAACCAGACGTAATTGTTTGTCGCTCCGATTATCCGATGAGCGATGAATTGCGTGAGAAAATCGCGCTTTTTTGCAATATTGAGGCGCAAGCCGTTATTCCCCTCCTTACTGCCGATACAATTTACGAGGTTCCACTTGTGTTGGAAGAGGCGGGCTTGGGCGAATTTCTCGTCCAAGAGTTGCGCTTAAATCAGCAGCAACCGCAAATGCGGGAATGGCGCGCGTTAGTAGATACCATCAAACGTCCCCGCCCTGAATTGACGATTGGTCTGGTTGGAAAATATGTCGAACTGCATGATGCCTATATGTCGGTTGCCGAGGCATTGCGCCACGCGGGCTGGCATCATGATGTCGATGTACGTATCAAATGGATTAACTCAGAGGCATTAGAGGGCATGGGTGAAGGGTATACGGAGGTCTTAGAGGATGTGGCGGGCATCGTCGTTCCTGGTGGTTTTGGACATCGCGGTATTGAAGGCAAGATCAAGGCGGCCAACTTTGCCCGTCGCAACAATATTCCCTACTTAGGGCTTTGCCTGGGCATGCAGGTGGCTGTGATCGAGTTTGCGCGCAACGTGCTTGGGCTGACAGAGGCCAACAGCACGGAGTTTGATCCCAGCACGCCCGCTCCTGTTATCGATCTGATGTTGACGCAGCGTCAGATTGCGGATAAAGGCGGCACAATGCGACTTGGCAGTTGGGTGTGTTGTTTGACGGCAGGCACGAAGGCATACGAAGCCTATCGAGAACCAATCGTTTTTGAGCGTCATCGTCATCGCTACGAGTTCAATAACGAATTTCGCAAGCGTATGGAGACGCAAGGTTTAGTCGTCAGTGGGCGTTCTGCCGATAATAGCCTTGTTGAGATTATTGAACTGGCGGGACATCCCTGGTTTGTGGCTTCTCAGTTCCATCCAGAGTTTAAGAGTCGCCCTACC
>DAICZM010000454.1 GCA_027311145.1 Ktedonobacterales bacterium | reverse complement strand
CTCTGAGTCCCCGCTTGCAGGATACGGGCATCTCGCCAAACTTGTTGAGTATTCTGCCTTATATCTTAACCTTAATTGCCCTGGTGGGATTGGTTGGGCGTACCGTCGCACCCGCCGCCGATGGCATTCCTTATGAACCTGGAACCGAATAGAAAGGGGAAGCGCGATGCAAGAACGAACGGCAACAACCTCTGTTGAGGAACGCGCGCTCCCGTTGGCGGTCGAGATGCGCGAGATATGCAAAGCCTGGCCCGGCGTCGTGGCGAACGATCATGTTAATCTGCATGTGCGCAAAGGCGAAATACATGCATTGGTTGGCGAGAACGGAGCGGGCAAATCAACGCTGATGAACATTCTCTACGGGATAGTGCGTCCTGATAGCGGCGAAATTCACATTAATGGGCAGCGTGTGCATATTGTAGGCCCACGTGATGCAATTCGTGCTGGTATCGGCATGGTGCATCAACATTTCATGTTGATCCCGCCGCTGACGGTTGCAGAGAATATCGTGTTAGGCCGTGAGCCGGGCGGCCTAGCTGCCCCCTATAATGCAAAGAAGGCGCGGGCCGATATTCTCGAGTTGAGCAAACGCTATGCATTGCCCATCGACCCTGATGTGCGCATTGAGAAACTTTCGGTTGGCTTGCAACAGCGCGTCGAGATTCTCAAGGTTCTCTATCGCGGGGCAGATATCCTGGTGATGGATGAGCCAACAGGGGTGCTAACGCCGCAGGAGACGTTTGAGCTATTTGGTGTGTTACGTGGCTTGGTTGCACAGGGCAAAACCATCATTTTTATTACGCACAAGTTGCGTGAAGTGCTGGAACTAACCGATACCATCACGGTTATGCGACGTGGCAAGAACGCGGGAGAACTGGTGACAAAAGAGACCAATCAGGCCGAAATTGCGCGCATGATGGTCGGACGTGAAGTGTTGTTGCGTGTTGATAAGACAGCGGCTCATCCCGGCCCAGTCGTGTTGCGTGTGGAGAACTTGCATGCCGAGTCGGATCGTGGTTTAAAAATTCTGCAAGGGGTCAGTTTTGAGGTTCATGCAGGCGAGATTCTGGGCATTGCGGGTGTTGAAGGCAACGGGCAGTCCGAACTGGTCGAGGTTCTGACTGGCATGCGCCCTGCTACCAGTGGTAAGGTGAGCCTGACGCCAGTTAAAGAGGGCAATGTGGGGCCGGAACAAGATATCACGAAAGCGGGAGCGCGTGTGGTACGGCGTGCTGGTCTGGCGCACATTCCAGAAGATCGGCGGGGCAGCGGCCTCGTATTGAGCGATTCGATCACGGATAACACGATCTTGGGGCGGCAACGCTGGTCACAATTCTCATGGCGTGGCATCGTACTGCTCTTGCGTAGCATTCACCAATGGGCAGAACGGCTCATCAAGGATTTTGACGTGAGGACGCCTACGGCAAATGTGCTTGCTCGTGCGCTCTCCGGTGGTAATCAGCAGAAAGTGATTATTGCGCGCGAGTTTGCCAGCAACCCGCTTGCCCTGGTTGCTTCACAACCGACACGTGGCGTCGATATTGGAGCTATCGAGTTCATCCATCGACGCCTGATCGAACAGCGTGATGCGGGCAAAGCGGTGTTGCTCGTCTCTGCCGAACTGGACGAGATTCGCTCACTCTCTGATCGGATCGCCGTCATGTATGAGGGCTGCATCGTTGATATTGTAGGACCCGAGGCCAGCGAAGAGGAGCTAGGCGTACTCATGACGGGCGGCCATGCCGCAACTCACTGATGCGGGTATTTGGTGCAAGAAAGGGTGCCCTGCCTATTTTAACCGTGCGTTTTGGCGAACTAATGTTGCTAATTGGGGCGTTGTTTGTATGAGAAACCGCATTTTCCATACGCCTTGCTTGGCGAATAAGCTGAAATGACGCGAGAACAAAGGTGAATAGTTGAGAGGGTATGCAATATGGTACACTGGGAACATCGTTATCTCTTAGGAACAATGATTTTTACCATTGCGGGCGATGTTGTGCGTGATTTTGATGATGAGCATGAAGCATGGAACTGGTTGGAAAGTGAGGGGTGGGGACTGGTCGCGATAGAGCCACCTGACCCTGTGCGACCGGGTGTCTGTAAATACTACTTTAAGCGACAGCGTTTGCCGCAGGCGACGCGTCAGCCGATCACAGCGGCGCATCCAACCAGCAAACAAGAGCGAAGAGGAATTTGAGGCTATGACATTATCCGGTTTCTGGCGTTCCGCGCTTGATCCAGAGCGCGTTATGCATATGGGTGTAACGCATTGGCAAGGTGAAGTATGCCAGCAACGCGACGACTATTTGACGGTGGAAGAGCCGTTCGAGATTCGCATTGAGCGTCAGAGCCTCGCAGTCATTATGCGCACACCGGGCCACGATCACGAGTTAGCAATGGGTTTTCTTTTTAGCGAGGGCGTTATTCAAAGCGCAGACGATGTGTTGTCGCTTGAGGATGCCGTAGATGAAGATAATTTGCCGCTTGCCAACGTGGTAAGCGTGCGTTTGCGCCCACGCGGGCAAGGGATTTTTGCGGAACAGACAGCGTTTCAGGCGCAACCTGTTGCGTTTGCCCGGCATTTTGCGGTCTCGGCAAGCTGCGGTCTGTGCGGCAAAAATAGCATTGCCGATCTAGTTCAAACAACGCCCCCGCTCGAAGCCGACCAATTGCGCATCTCTGCCACCACGATCTATACGTTGCCGGAACGTTTGCGCTCCTCGCAGTCCGTTTTTGAACATACTGGCAGTCTGCATGCCGCTGCCCTTTTTACCCATGAAGGTGAGATGCTGCTCCTGCGCGAGGATGTGGGTCGCCACAATGCCGTTGATAAGCTTAGCGGGCATGGCTTGCTACACGGCCAGTTTCCGTATCGCACCCATATTCTGATGGTTAGTGGGCGCACCTCGTTTGAGATTATTCAGAAGGCCTTGCTGGCGCGTATTCCGTGTATTGCTGCTATTTCAGCTCCTTCTAGTCTTGCTGTTGAACTTGCCGACCGTGTGGGCATCACGCTGATAGGTTTTTTGCGTGATGCCTCAATGAATGTCTATACCCATCCCGAACGGATCATATAGTCATCCTCTGCCGTGCTTTTCACCAGGGGAATGTCTTGAACAGGTCGCGCAGATCGCTGGCATGGGCCGCGTCGCCCAGCAGTGGCGAGACACCAAGCACTTCCTCTACGGTGCGTAGCAGAGAGCTATGTGTGTAGTGAACGGTGTTGGCGTAGCCCGTGCCTTTTGCGTAAGGAGAAAGCGCGATTAGACCGATGGGACCATCGCCGCTCGTACCTTCGTCCCAGGTAATAAACAGCATGCCCCCGTTTTTGTAGGCTTGCGATGCGAGAATGAGCGGAACCTGTTGAGAGAGCCAGCTATCGCCTGTCTGTATCGCGTTGTACGCGGGTGCGCAGGCGTCGTGCATATCGTTACAGACATTGGGAGTGATGAAGTTGTAGCGCGCCACACTGTTTTTCGTCAGGTCAGTTGCAAACTCGCTGTAAGGTCGCTCGTGGGCAATGCAGTAGGGGGAATAAAGGTTGTTATTGTTCGTGACATCGTTAAAGAAGATCATCGGGTTGTGCTTGGGTGCATACACGTTTGTGCCATTGAGCGGGCAGACCGTCCCGCTAATGCTTTCCTGATAGGCTTTCCAGCTAATACCAGCATTTTTGAGCAGCGTGACGAGATGCTGATTGCTGGAGAGATGGTTAATGGTGGGCGGATTATCGTCATAGATGCCGAAGTTTGTGCCGCCCTCTAGCCAGAGATAATTCGGCTCGCTGGGATGATTTTGCGGTGGATTGTAGTACTGGCGGGCATACGATGCTTGTGGAAGCAAGACAGTATTGATGTATGGAGCAGCAGGGTTGCCGACAATATCGGCCCAGTTATGATTCTCCATGACAATCACGAAAATAGTCGTGTTTTTCCCCTTTGTATTGCCTGCTTGCTGTGCGGCAAGTGTGGCTGTGGGCGTGGGAATGGCTGTTGCAGTTGCCATACTTATCTGG
>DAICZM010000453.1 GCA_027311145.1 Ktedonobacterales bacterium | reverse complement strand
AAACCTGCGGCCCATTGGAGAGGGCGAGCACGCCGCCGACGTAGAGTACGTCGTTGGTTCCTGTGCCTAATAAACTGGCATTTGACGCCGAGGACGAAGAGAGCTTGGGCATCGCGTATAGGGTATTGACGGGAATGGGGCCGCCAGGCACATGCCGAGTGACGGCTCTTTTGTAGGCACTGTACGTCATAGACGGCCAAAGATACAGGAAAACGCCCGTGCCGAGTCCCCAGACGAGTACTGCCACGACGACGAACGGAATGATCCCGCTCCCTTGAGTGAAAATCCTGTAAACAGTCCATGCGAGGATTGCCAGGATGACGAACGTAATAGGATATTTGTATTTCAGAATCAATCTGTTCATCTCATTGCACTCGCCTAACTGGTGGCACGTGGTACTCGCCATCAAGAATAGCACGACCGGGCAGATACGCGCGGAGCATCAGCTTGAAGTGGCCTGCTGGTGTAGGTAGCCAGTTGGACTCGTGCCCTGCGGGAGCCGTGCGCTGCATATAAATGTCGATGGAGCCATCCGCGTTCGGCACAAGGCCAGAGCGACTGCCGACGCTGTTGCGATCAATAGCGTTCCTCACCATGAATCCCGCAACATCGTTCATAGCCAGCGACCAAAAGGCATCGTTGGGCGGGAGTTGTCCTACAGGAAAATGCAGGACATAATCACGCTGGCCGTTCAACGCCTGCCCCGAGCTGTCGTTGGTTGTTGTCCAGTAGGCAGCCTCTTCCACTGAATTGATGGCGGGAAGGGTCCGGGCCCAGGCTGCCCGTAGGATCAAGCCATTGCCGGGCTGACCACATTTGGCGGTGATGCTCCAACCGTTAACGGTCGTTGTCACGGCTTTCATCACCACATTCATCATAATATTTGCCGTGAGAAACGCCAATACGCAACCGATGATGATTCCTTGCACGGTGTGAGAGACTAAGAGCCATGTGAGTATATTTATCATGCTTTAAGCATATCACTACAAGCAGTGAATAGCAAGGAAGAGTAAAGGGGTAAAGGAGCAGGGTTTTACGCCACTTGTCCGCGACCCAACCAAACTTCTGACTGAATGGATAGGTTGCCAGCGGCATAAGGACGTTGCCATCATGAGCGAGTCGCGTAAATAGTTTCATTATGAGGTATAATACATGCACATGATATTGTTTAGCTCTTTCCGTGTAGTGTAGCCTCGTTCGAGAGGTCTTTCCCGAGCAGGCAGCTACGAAAGGAATAGGGACAAAAAATGCTACGCTTCAGAAACTTTTGGGTCTATAGTATTGGTCTCGCCATCGCCTGGACGATTGCATTCATCCTCGTACTGTGGATACGCGGTAGCGTGGGTGTTCAGCCCCTCCTGCTGACCTTTGCAGGCTTTTGTATTGGCTGGGTATCCACAACGATTGCACGCTACGTCTATCCACCGCCCAAGCACTGGCAGTCAAATCTCCGCTAGGAATGACGTTCTCACAATAATGCCCTCATAGAAGCAGATCAGGAGCATGGGTCGGAGTCTACGAGTTTGCCGCTTGATGCACAAGCTCCCAGAACGCCGCGTCCGTTTGCAACACCTGCCCTATGCCTGCTACCTTATCCGCTCCTGTACGCGACTGAAAATTCCCTCCAAGTGAAATCGTGTTGCACGTATTATCAATAATAGGTTGCAGTATCGCCAGTTGTTGTGGCTGAGCAATCGGCGTAGCTTGAAAGATTGCTTGGTCCAGTTGCGACCAGAATGCCTGATTTGCAACTCTCAGCTGAGTCCGCAGGCCTGGTTGTCCGTCTGTTCCCCCCACCACAATAAGAGATGCAATAAGGGAAATGGGTAGCCTCTGATGCCCTACGTGAGCTAACCTGTGAGAAGGTGCAAAGCAAACTCAAGTAGGTGTGATAGGATCAAAACATAGGGAGATAACCCTGGCAACCAATTGATTTCGACCTGACCAGTCTGAATACAAAGGATTTGCGCTCTATCTATTTCTTGACAGTCAATCCGAAAACGGTCATACTAAGGAAAAGCAGAGTTTTTTCGATGGAGGAAACCTTTATGGAGAATAAAACATCTCTACCACGACATACTCCACGCAATGTGAACTACGTGCATGCCGCTGAGATCATGGCCGCGGGCTTCAATACCCGCCTGGCAGTCTGGCTGACCGAACACGTTGGAACGATGTGGACGGCTTATGCCTTTGCGATCATTGCAACGATCGGGCTGTTGGGCATCCTCAACCTGCTATCGCCTATCGTAGTCTTACTCGTCGCGTGGCTCTCGCAGACATTTATTCAGTTAGTCCTCTTACCCATTATTATGGTGGGGCAGAATGTCCTCGGTCGTAAATCAGAACTCCAGGCAGATGAGGCCTATGCGACAACGATGAAGTCATATGCGGACATCGAGGCGGTAATGAAGCATCTCGACGACCTGGACGAGAAAATATTCGCTCTGGAACAATTGATTAAACAACAAACAGACTCGATCCTGGCTATCGTCCAGGAGTCAGCCAAAGATACCATTCCACGCGTCTAACACAAGGTGATGGCACGCGACGCTAGAGGGAGGGGAGGCCCCATGTTTACGCTGCGCCGCTACACTTCTGCTGACCAGCAAGCTGTAGAACACCTGCACGTGTTTGCTATTCAGCAGATCGGGGCCTATCTCGGACGTGGTCCCTGGGATGATGATATCTATGCTATCGAAGAAGTGTATCTGAAAAAGCAGGGAGAGTTCCTGATTGGTGAATACGATGGGCAGTTTGTGGCGATGGGAGCGTTGAAACGCACAGGTCCCGAGCGCGCCGAAATCAAACGCATGCGCGTCCATCCCGATTATCAAGGGCGAGGTTATGGTCAGATTATTTTGGACGAGCTAGAAAGCTGCGCCCGCGCTCTCGGCTATCAGACATTGCATCTTGACACGTCTATCTTACAGCTTCCGGCCCAGAGACTTTATGAAAAGAATGGCTTCAGTGTAGTAGGCAGAACAAAATATCAAGAGCTTGAAGTGATCTTATACGAAAAGCAGTTGACATAAAGGGGGCTGCTGGCCTACGGTGCTGGCAGGATATCTAATAGAGTATAGTTATAGCACAGACAGCTTGCTGGTAACAGAAGATAACTGAGAAGGTGGAGCTTTTGGCATGGATTTCCAAAAACCAGGCATCGTACACCGCGCAACGCTGAAAAATGCTCTCCAACTCACACTACGGCACGGGGGAGCGGACGACGCAGAAGCATTGCTGGCCTATATCAATCAGATAGCGGGCGAGAGCGAGAATGTCACGTTTGGCCCTGGTGAATTTGAGATGAGCGTAGAAGATGAGCGCACCTATCTCCAGCAGATCATCGCGTCACCAAGCAGCCTATATCTTATCGCGGAGATTGAGGACGAAATAGCAGGAACGTTATCCTTCACGACGGGCAAGCGTCCTCGTATGCACCATGCGGGCGAGTTCGGTATCTCTGTTCTGCGCAAATACTGGAACCTCGGCATTGGCAGTCACCTGCTGACATACCTGATCGCGTGGGCTAGGCACAATGACACAATTCGCAAGATCAACCTGCGCGTGCGCGTGGACAATCTGCCCGCCATTCACGTCTACGAGAGTCATGGCTTTGTGCAAGAGGGCCGCAACACACGCGAATTTTACCTGCACGGGCAGTTTGTGGATACCTACCTGATGGGCTTACAGCTTGACCCAGCCGCAGGTGCAGATAAGCAAAGAGCTTCCACTTCATAGTACAAGACGAGCATGTCGCGGAGTTGAATGCCGTACTCAAATACGGGTGGCTGGATGTAGGCAAAATAATCGCGCCTGACGGCAAACAGGCAAAAGGAAACGTGGGACCGATACTTCCTCCTCCGTGCCCGTGAATCAATGATGTTCGTTTCTCTCTGGCACGGCCGATGGAGCAGGGCATCGGGCATATATGCGGCACAACGGACGCGATCAATCGGTCCCTACGGCTTTGTCAAACCTCATCGAGACGATCGGCATCGAGACGATCGGCATGACACCCACAAGG
>DAICZM010000452.1 GCA_027311145.1 Ktedonobacterales bacterium | reverse complement strand
ATACTGATGATGGCTATAGTGAGTGTGAGAGCAATGACTGCTCCACGCGCAAGCCAGGGATTATGCGCGGGACGAAAGTGAATTTCCGCTCCTGTCGTCCAGTTATAGCCGCGCTCTACCACGAGCATGCCACGGTCATCTTTGCCCCAGAGCGCGACATATTCGCTCAGTGCTGGTTCGCTACCATCCAGATACCCCTCGATTCGTGCCTCACGAATTGTACTAGCACCAGTCTCGATGCGCAGTTTGTAGATATTCTGCATGCGTTGGTTGCTTGCGTTCATGGCTGTGAGTTTGTTCATCGCGGTCATCGCGATAAATGGGAATGAGAGAATGCGCAACACCCACTCGGCCCAGTCAGTTTTAACCGCAACGGTGTCACGTTTGATCGCTGCAACAAGAGGGCCTTCCAACTCAGGAGCGCGCGTGGGCATACCAGGAGCCTGCTGCCCGCTGTAGGGATTCCCTTGCGTGTTGCGGCCAGTTGACCCTCCCTGCTGTGCTTGCTGCTGAAACGGAGCGGGTTGCCCTGTTGGAGTATAAGGTGTGGGCAGTGGTGTTGGAGTATAGGGCGTTGGAGGAGATATCGGTCCTGTTGGCATTGGCAATGGTTGGCTTCTTTGCCCTGTCTGCGAACCTCGTGGCTGATAGCTCCGTGGAGGTGGCAACGGAGCAGATGACGGCTGAGGTGTGGATGTTGTCTGATTAAATGGTGTGCCGCACGCCGGGCACACGGGATTTTGCGGAGATGATAGTGCGCGTCTTCCGCAATTTGTACAGGTAATAGATGGCATAATCTATTCTACCCCTTCTCTCTGTAAAAATGCTTTGTACCCTTCCTATGGATACTGCTGTGTTTGCATGGCTTCCTGAGTTGGTGCTGCTTCCAGATCGAGAGCATCAACCTTTGTGATGACCACAGCAATAGGATGCGGATCGCGTCGGCTTTTGTGTCCCCCGATGGAGGCCTGGAGCATCTCTTTCATGTGTTCATAGGTTTGCATAACATCCAGTGTGCCGGGACGTAGCGAATCTTGCAGGACGTTGTACCTCGTAGAGCTTCATGCTGTACCACTCCTCTTAATGCACTTGCTGATGTGCTTCCTGTAATAGCTGCTTGACAGTGGGGATTATCACCCAGAGACCGGCTGCTATACTAATAATTACTAGTGCGCAGAGGCTGATGAGCCAAAACGTGATGATGGCATAGCTCAAAGCGGCAACGATAATGAGTGCAGTAAAGATAAGCAAGACGGTTGCTGTCGTTTTATGATCCATACGACCTGTTCATCCTCTCTATTGAGGATATAGGAAAATGTTCTCGATCTACATCATATACGGATAATAGCTGCTATGCATCTTACTTATCTCCTGCACTGAAAAAGATGTGTAACATTTTTCTAAATTTAGAAACGTTGTTGCATCTGCATAGCTTCCTGTGCTTGCGCGGCCTGGCCAATGGGTGCGAGCTGGCTCGTTGTGCGGATGGTTTGTTGCAATGGCTTGATAGCCTTTGCCTGCGCAAGTAGCCAGATCAGCGGTTCAGCGGCACGTATGGGCATGAAACTGCTGCTGTCGGTGAGCGAGGGCAGTCGACCGAGAGCTGAGCAGGAGAAGTAGCGTACATTGGCAAAGCTCATCTCCAGTTCGCGCACAAAGTTGTCGAGACCATAGTTGTTTAAGAAGTCGCGGGCCAGTGTGCTGATTGCATCTTCCTCGCTTGTAATCGCCGGATTCTGAGCCATCAGGGCCTGGGCAGCGGGCTGTCCGATCTCCTGTTCCAGATCGAGAGCATCAACCTTTGTGATGACCACAGCGATTGGATGCGGATCGCGTCGGCTTTTGTGTCCCCCGATGGAGGCCTGGAGCATCTCTTTCATGCGTTCATAGGTTTGCATAACATCCAGTGTGCCGGGACGTAGCGAGTCTTGCAGCAGGTTGATCGTGCCCTCATGGACATTGTGAAAGGTCGGGATAGCCGTCGGGTCAATCACAAAGAGAATGCCATCGATGTATTTGTAATAGCTTTGACTCTCGGTGTTCATGCTATCGTTAAAAGCCTCACCAGCGGCATCATAAACGTAGGAAATGGTGGGAACCAGGGCGCGTGGAGCTTTGATCGAGAGATTGTAGGCTTGCGGTACGATATCGGGCGTCTTGACGAGGGCACGTCCTTGCGTGAGACGGGCCATGTTTTCTTCAAAAGCGCGCTGATGGTTTGTATCAGTAAAGCTAATTGCATAGCCAGCCGTCTGATAGCGTTGGAGAAACTCGTGGGTTGCCATGACAATCAGGTTGGTCTTGCCCGTTGAGGGACCGCCGACAATTGGCACATGCAAGTTGGTTCCCGCACCCACGCCTTCATTGAGGGGGCGACGGCAATCGGCATTGGCGCAGATGCGTGCCAGCTTTTTGCGTCCTGCACCAAGTGTTGCCAGTTTGGTCTCACAGGTGATGCAGCGATGGGTGAAGACGCCATAGATGCTGGGCCAGAGGCGCGTGTGTTCGGTGCGACAGGTGGGACAGATATAGACGGGAATGGGCATCTCTTTATGACAATCGGGACAGCGATAAAAGATGCGATAGAAGCGCGCGTAGACGAAGTTTGCCCCCGCTAGTATACCCATTAGGACTGAAGAGATGGTGGCCCAGATACTCAGGATGATAGCTTGTACTGCGATGAAGAGGGCGACCAGAACCATCGCGGAAACATACTGCGCTCCGCCTGCCAGGCCAAGACCACCAACGACAACGTAGATACAATATTTGATGTACCACTCGCTGCCGCTGAAGCGATTAAGCAGATATTTGGCCTTATCGAACCACCAGCGTGCGCTGACATCGGTGCGCTTGAAAAGATTCTCGCTGACATATTTCATGATGCGCCAACCGCGATCAAAGGCATAGATTTTATAGGCCGGCTGTATTTCATAGAGCTTCATGTTGTCTCATCCTCTTCAACGCACATTTTTGTGTGCTTCGACTAAGACCTGCTCAAAATTGTAGCAGGCAACACCTACGCCCGAAATTGCTCCAGCCGCTCCAATACCTCCTAGCACAAAGAGGCTGACGGGCAAGACGACATAAACCACAAAGGCAATGACCAGGGCGGCAACGATGACAATGCCAATTATCATTGCGCATCCTTCATCCATAGGGCACGCTCACTTTCTGTCAGAGCTGCTTGCTGCTCCGACGCTATTTATTACAATCTACCTGTTAGCCTAGTGTGCAGTTGTTTGTACCTGTATGATTTGTCCCTGTGACGATGTTGCCTATTAGGCCCTCCCTAGCAAGGGGTCGAGTAGCGCATACCAGCCATAGTTGCGTTGTTGTATAAATTGTCTGCCGGTATTGCGCAGATTTGTGGCTGCCTTGCCATAGTCGCGTTCTTTTTGTGCCATTTCCAATGCCTGTACGAGGCCCAGAAAGAACTCCTGTGCGATATATGATGTCTGCCCGCTCTCTACATAGGCAGTATCGAACCAAAACGATAGGATGTCAAGTGTTTGTTCAGGAGTACTGGTGACTAAAAATCTAGCATATTTCTTCCAATAGAGACGCCAAAAATCTTCTGGTGACAATTCCTGATAGATTTTTGCGAGATATTTCTCGTGGGTGGCAACGGCACTTTTGCCGTCAAAGAGTTGCCCAATGCGGGCATTCTGTGCTTTCTCTTGCTCCTGTTGTTGTTGCTGGAGACGTTCCTTCTCTTCTTGTTGTGCTTTTAGCTTCTTGTCTTGGGGGTCTCCCATGCGCTGAAAACCGATTTTAAGTACACCCAATCCGGCGTGCAGTACTGCTTGTCCGGCGGCCTGAAAAGCATTTTTCTTCTCCGCCAGCACATCCTGAATGACGGGGAACCAGGGTTGTGGTTTCGCTGTGTCCAAGAAGGGCTGTAAGGCGTTTCGTCCACCGCCGGCCTTGCAGTCAACTAACTCCGGTGCGGCGTGGAGGAAGAAAGCCTGTGGGGCATAGCGGATGTAGTGGAAGTACTTCGGGGGTACAGAAAACCAGAAGGTAAATATCTGTAC
>DAICZM010000451.1 GCA_027311145.1 Ktedonobacterales bacterium | reverse complement strand
GCACTAAACCCGGAATCGGATTGCCATGCGGGCACGTTTTGGGGTTTTGCAATTGTGCCAACATCCCTGCTTCTAACGCTTCAGACATATTGTGTTCCAGTCGTTCTGCCTCTTCATGCACTTGATGCCACTGCATCTTGACCACATCTACCAGAAAACGCTCAGTCAAGCGATGGCGACGCAAGACAGTTTCGGCTACCGCATTGCCTGTTTCTGTCAAGCGCACCTGCCGTTTTACATCCATCTCAATGTACCCATCGCGCACGAGACGTTTGAGCATTTCCGTTACCGTCGGTGGCGCAACACGAAATTTTTGTGCGAGGCGCGCTCCAATCACCACCTCGCCTTCCATTGCCATGTTATAAATCGTTTCTACATATTCTTCGGTTGTCGCGCTTGGTGTATCACCTATTTTCATTCCCTGGTCCTATCTCTTTCGCTCTCTCCGGCTCAATTTAACTCTAACACGCGCTTTGAAAGGCCGTCAAGCGTACACGTTCTCTGTTTTTCGTCGTCCGTTGCTCTCTCTCATTATATTCATGCTTTTCTATTGAATAGTAGCTCAAACACGTTCGATAAGACAGATAAAGCAAAAAATAGTTCGATCAGCATTTTTCTATTTTATCTCTCTCTATAGTAAAGAAGAAAGGAAGGATAGATGGCAAACACGTTGGTACAACAACCAGAAAACAGACAAGGCACAACTGTTGTTCTCGCAGGCAGTAACAAGCCTGCACAGACAGGGCAGAAGAGAGTATTCTATCAGCACATCATCCTGATAGCTAGTACGCTCATCCTCTTAGGTGCATCTATTATCGTTTCACAGTCACAGTCGACAGCTCATGCGGCCAATCCCGGTAGCGGAAATGCCTGTTCTTGGTATACTGTCCATTCCGGTGATACGTTGAGCCGCATTGCCGCGAATTATCGCACCACCATTTGGGTATTGGCCCAAGTCAACTACATCGCCAATGTAAACCTGATTTTTACAGGGCAACGCATGTGTATTCCATACCATGTCGGCACGGCTGGTTCATCGGGTGGAAGTCTGAGCAGTAGCGGTGTACTTCCGAACGGCAGCGTACTTTGGTATGCCTATAACGCGCTACAAGGCTCCACGCATGACCAGGTCGTTGCGATGATACGTCAAGTGGCCGTGCGCTATCACTTACCTGTCAGCCTCCTACTAGCAATCGCATGGCAGGAAAGCGGCTGGACACAACATGTCATTGCCCGCGACGGCGGTATCGGCGTTATGCAAATCATGCCCTATACTGCGATGGGCATTAATACAGGAACCGGAGTACGGCGCGATCCCTATAAACTCTGGGATAATCTAAATATGGGAGCAACCTACCTAAGCTGGCTCTGGAACAGCTTCCATGGCAACCTCGCTGAGGTGATTAGTGCTTATAATGAGGGCGGCTGGGCCGTTATCCATCGCGGAATCTTCAACTGGAGCTATGTGAATAATGTGCTTTATCTCATGCGCGTGTTCCACTAGTTTCTCTTGACCAGTGATCACAGGCTGCCACCATCTTTGCACAGAGAACGGGCAAAAGTTGGTACAGCCTTTTTGCCGTATGTTATACTTTGGCAATCCCTCTCAAAGAGAGGTCACATCAAGATAAGAAAGTTCTCATGCCATGCAATCTGTACAGACCACACTCCTGGCAGTTGACCCATTACAACCAGCACCAGCAGACATTGAGCGTGCCGCCGCACTCCTGCGTGCAGGCCAGCTAGTCGTTTTCCCAACCGAAACAGTCTACGGGCTAGGTGCTGATGCCCTTCAAGTTCAGGCCGTACACAGCATTTTTACCGCCAAGGGTCGCCCTTACAGCGATCCACTAATCGTACATATCGCGGAATATCAGACACTTGCCATGCTTGTCACGCATATTCCACAAGATGCACTGCGGCTCGCGGAAGCGTTTTGGCCCGGCCCCCTCACACTGGTGTTGCCTGCCCACGAGCGCGTTCCACGCATTGTCACAGCCGGCATGCCAACTGTCGCCGTGCGCATGCCACGCCATCCCGTCGCCCTCGCCCTCATTCGTGCCACCGCGACGCAAATTGCCGCGCCAAGCGCAAACCGTTTCATGCACATTAGCCCCACCACAGCACAGCATGCCTTTACTGATCTGCATGGACGTGTGCCGCTTATCTTGGACGCCGGTCCCTGTGAGATTGGCGTTGAGTCTACCGTGCTTGACCTCAGCACAGACATCCCTACACTCCTACGCCCCGGCGGCGTGAGCTTGGAGATGTTACGCACGCTCCTGCCTACGGTGCAGCATTTCACGTCCCCACGCGCCTCTTCTCTTGAGCAGAACATAGCCGACGCACACAAATCGCCCGGGCAGATGCTTGTACATTATGCGCCAACTGTACCT
This sequence comes from Ktedonobacterales bacterium, assembly GCA_027311145.1. Lineage (GTDB taxonomy): Bacteria > Chloroflexota > Ktedonobacteria > Ktedonobacterales > Ktedonobacteraceae > DTNP01. Next base: position 1,677 of record DAICZM010000451.1, on the reverse strand, counting down.
ACTTACCTCTTTGATGGTTCTCTATCACAGATCCATACCGCCATGCTCACAACAATCCAACAGCACCTGGCACAAGGACAGCATGTTGGCGTGCTGATCGCGGACGAAGACCTCTCAGCGTTGCAGAATAGTGGGGCCAAATTGTATACATTGGGCAGTCTGACACAGCCAGAACAAATTGCCGCCCACCTCTTTGCAGGCTTACGCGCCCTTGAAGAGGCCAACGTCACACTGATCCTGTGTCGCACGTTTGCGGAACAAGGCATCGGCCTCGCTATCCAGGATCGCCTGCTCAAAGCCAGCGGCAGCAAAATCATCACTGTATCATGAGGATTTCTTGGCGTAGCGTAGAAAGGCTGTTATCAATCTTTTTCGCGTCTCTGCAAATGGCGTATCTTCAACGCAACCTGTAATGACAAGCGCAATTCGGGATCTTCCAGAGAACGTCCTAGCAACTCTTCGATCCGTCCTAGCCGATAGAGCAGAGAGTTACGATGAAGATGCATAGTCCGCGCCGTTTCGCTTAGGTTGCCGTTACAGCGAAAAAAACCTTCCAAGGTTTCAATCAGCGTGCCATCATTCCGCGCATCGTGTTTGAGCAAAGGGCCAAGTAGCTCATCGTAGAAATCACCCAATTCACGTTGCCCATCAAGATAAAATAAAAGCCGATAGATGCCTAAACGGGCAAAAGAGTTTAGCTTGCCCTCACCAAAGATACGCCGTCCAATCTCAAGAGCTTGTAATGCCTCGCGTTGCGACTGCGGCACACCTTGCAGGTTATACGCAACGCGCCCAACGCCCGCAGTAAACACTCCGTTGCCACTACTCCCCCGGTTCTGCTGCAAACGCGCATGCACACGCTCAAGGCGCGCAAAAATAAAGCTTTCGTACTCTTGATCGTTCTTCTCGCCGCCATCTATTTCGATAAGGGGCAACAAAGCAGTCACGCGACGTGCCTCGGTCAAGAGCCAACAAGCAGGCCATACCCGCAACAGCTCGTCACGGACCCGCTTGCTCCACAGGTTAAATGCACTATTCGCAGCTACCTCGGACTCGGCAAGGGTAACTTCATACATCACCACCACCTGTAGAGATGAGAGATCATAACCCAAGATACGCGCCCGCGCAATCATCTCATCAGGATTCTGGTAATTGCCTTGCAAGACATCGGTCAGTGCTTCTACTTGATAGCGACTCTCCACCTCGCTTCTCTCGCGCTCGCGTGCAAACTCTAACGCGACAATCGGCGTCACTTGGCTGAGAATAATGCGCTCCAAATAGTCGAGATCGTCATTATAACCAATCAAAGAGAGGTAGCCCACAACTTCATGACGAATAGAAATTGGTTCAACAACACGGGCCAAGCCATGTTGATGCAGCCATTCATCCGCTAGAGGAATGGGAAACGCAAGCAAATCACGTTCCGGTGGAGCTGCCTGCGTGTGAACTTGAAAAATGGCATCCTGCACCACTACCCATTTGCCACGACTCATTGCCAGATATTCGCAGATGCCCTTAATGCCATCCCCATGCACGCTCAGTTGCATAAGTTGATGCACGATCTCGGTCGCTTTGCGCTCGATCTCACCGCGAAAATTGACAACAAACGTAATTACCTCCCGTTCAATCTCTTCTAGCGACGATGCAGATGGTAAGAGAACAAGAGGTACATGTAGT
>DAICZM010000450.1 GCA_027311145.1 Ktedonobacterales bacterium | reverse complement strand
TGTTAGTAATGATACCTGATGACTCGATTCAGTAGAGGATGGTTTCTATACGCCTATGCAGCAAACTTTGTTCAAACCACAACCGAATACCCCAACAGCCCCTGGCGGTAAAAACCGTTCCCAAACCATTATTTTTACCGCTCTTGCCCTGTTCGCGCTTTCCGGCCTGATGATCGGCTTCGTCGTCGGCATCTTCACGCATACAAAACAGAGCAGCACCACCAATCAAAATCAGCATACGTCGTCGGGCGTTGTGAGCCACCAACAAAATCCCTCGCAAACCCCTACCATCAGACCGACAAACATGGGCTGCCCCACACCTACAACATTTAATAATGCCGGACAAGCAGATGGCACAACACCTTATACCTTTGTTGCACAAGTACAAAAGCCTGTTCCATCCTGTTCTGCCACTTCAAATACACCAATGCACGTTTCTGGCGTCACCTTCAAGCTCTGGCTCATCCAAAGCTTACCTGATGGCAAGGGCATTGCTTTTCCTGATGGCGCGCAAAAAATTCTTAACGCGATAGCTCAGCCAACAATTGGCAAGATGCTCGACCTAAAGAGTGGAAAAGTTCAGGACCAAAGCATTACAGCCGTGCCAGGCCTGACCTTTGATCTAACCACACCACAGGTGCAGACCAGCAACGATCAGGGTCAGGTCACATGGAAATATACCATTCCTCCAACACTCCAAAATGGCTCATATGATTTTGTGCTGCTTGCCGATTGGGCTGGTCAGAGTTATAACTGGAGTTGGTGGCAGTTCACCGTGACGAAAGCGGGCAATAACTAAGCGATGCCCCGCATGATCCCCCGCACCAGTGCCGCAAAACGCACTCGTGCGGCATCCGCAATATGCAATACATCATCGTGTTTAATCTCTGCGCTTTCCTCGCCAGTAGCTGTATTGGTAATTAAGCTCACACCCAACACACGCATACGCATATGACGCGCGACAATTACTTCTGGCACAGTAGACATACCAACAGCATCTGTCCCAATAATGCGCAAAAAACGAAGTTCCGCACCGGTCTCGTAGCTCGGCCCGGCAACCATTGTATAGACGCCTTCGTGCAGTGTCAACTCTGGCAGCGTCGCCGCAACCGAGCGCGCTAACTGGCACAAATCAGCATCGTAGGCATGGGCCAGTGGCGGGAAACGTGGCCCAAAACGCTCATCATTCGGACCAAGCAGCGGATTAGCCCCTGCTAGACCAGGTAAAGCCAGATGGTCACGCAGCAGCATAAAATCACCAGCCCGATAGTTCGGATTGACGCCCCCTGCCGCATTGCTAACCAGCAGGATACGTGCCCCTAGCATAGCCATGACGCGCACGGGGAGCGTCAGTGTAGACAACGAATGGCCTTCATAAAAATGAAAGCGTCCCTGCATGGCAACAACAGCGACATCCTCCAGTTTCCCCAGGAGCAGACGCCCGGCATGGCCTACAACGCTTGAGCGCGCAAAATGGGGAATCTCCTCATACGGAATACTCACAGCCTGCTCTATCTCGTTTGCCAGGTCACCCAAACCAGAGCCAAGAATAAGCGCAACTTGAGGTATCAGCGGGGTATCTGACTGTATTTTCTTCGTTGCCTGTAAAACCTGATCGTACAGCATTTTTTCCCTTTATTCATCCAATGGATGCGTTTGAATAAGCTGACTATAGACCTGCGTTGTTGAAAGATGCGCATGCCCTAGCAACTGCTGCACTGAACGCAATTCCACGCCACGTTGCAGAAGAAGCGTTGCACACGAATGGCGTAACACATGCGGCGTTATTTCCGCGATGCCCGCCGCACGCGCATACCCTTTCATAATCAACCAGAAACCCTGGCGTGTCAACCGTTCCCCATGATGATTTACAAACAATGCTAGCTCATCTCTACGGCGCACCAGACGTGGACGCCCTCCATCTACATAACGCATGATCTCAGCTGCCGTTACAGGCGATAGTGATAGCAAACGCTGTTGCCCACTGGCTTTGCTCGCTCCAGGACACCGGATTATTTCATGCTCAGCCGCAAAATCTGGTACATCTAACGAAACCAGTTCAGAGACACGTATCCCTGTTTCTACCAGTAAGTGTAACATCGCCCAATCGCGCAGCCCCGCTGACGTGTCACACTCAATCTGCGCAAAAAGATGCTCAATCTGCTCTTTCGCCAACACCTGCGGCAAATCTTTTTCCACACGGGGCGCATCCAGAGCAATTATCGGGTTCTGCGCAATGGCCGCCGTCGCATGGAGATAACGAAAAAATGACTTGCAAGCAGCAAATTTACGTGAAATTGTCGCAGAGCGATAGATGCTACTCATGGCCAATAAATAGCTCTCAACCTCCTGACACGTCACCTGCGACCACTCGTGTACCCCCTGTTGCATCAAATAGAGGCATAACTGTTGAATATCGTTCCGATATGCGATAATTGTATTCGTATTCTTGCCTTTCCCTTCCCGACCGTCGGAAGCGAGAAAAACAAGATAGGCATCGATCTTTGTTTGTAACATCACACATCCCAGTCAAATAAAATAGAACACGACAACTACCAACCATCCTATCCAATGAAGGCTATTATACTCTTCAGCCGCAAATGCAGCAAGGCGTGTAGGACATATGAATAGCAGAGTAGCAAGACTTCCAAGCGACACAAGCAATCAGCTATGTTTTTTGTTTTAGATGAGAGAGCATCAAGATTGATTTACATATATATAATGCGAGGAGAGATTTAGCGCGCTGACTGTCCCTGGAGATAATGCCATCCCCAACACTCACGTCCCACGCTTCTCTAGACGTGTTATAATAGAGAGCATTACGCCTTGCACATGCAGCACTATGACCATGTCGCGCAATGCACAGTAGCAATTGAACATTGTTGCGACGGTGACGATAAGGAGAGATCAAAAGTAACATGGCAAAATTACAAGACATGTTCACACGAGCGCGCCGTGCGCAAAGTGGTGGTAGCATTGGCTTTCTTGGCAAAAACAAGTCGGAAAGCAAGCCACGCGCCGCCGCGATTGTTCTTGAATTGACCAGCCTCGCCAGCGGAAACGTCGAGGCAGCCACAAAAGCTGGAGCCGACGGCCTGCTCTTCAACTGGGATGGCGCAAATACGGCCTTTTTTGCCACACTCAAGAATGAAATCGCAGCCTCCAAGAGCAGTGACGAGTCACTGATTAGCGGTCTGCGCATCAACGGCGGGTGGGAAAAAATTGACATCGAACTCTTGAGCCAGATCAAAGCACTAGGCATCCAATATATCATGCTGCCACTTCATGCTCCTGCCCGCTTGCTGGCATTAGAAACAAAAGACCTGGAAAAGGCCCTCACGATTCCGATGCGTAGCGGCGATATGTATCCCATCTTTATTCGCAATCTCAGTAGCTTTGAGGGCATCTCGGCAGTCCTACTGGATTTTGGCCTCAGCAACGAGATCAGTGCGATGAGTATTGAAGAAGTTCTTTTGTACCGTGCCGTCCGTGAAGCAGTACGTTTCCCGGCCCTTCTCAACGTGCAAGCCAATGTGGATAAAGCTGACATCTACACACTGATGGCTCTCGGCGTACAAGGTTTCATCCTCAGCACTAGCAGTGTCGATGAAGAAACAAAACAAACCATCTCTTCCCTGCGTACTATTCTGGAAGTCATCCACGACGAAGAAAAAGAGGCCAGCTCGCACAAAATGTAGGTCGCAATGCTTGAGCAAAGGCACGCTGCATACCCTCTGCGCAGCGTGCCTTTGCATGTAGAGAGTTCGCTCTTACGACAATGGTGGAAGCAGGGCAGGAACACGCGGTAGCGTTGATTGCCAATACAGTTGGCGGCGTGGCATGCGCTGTAAAAGGCGACGCGTCATTTCCCAGACGCTAGTTGGATTGGCATTGTTCCGCCAGTAGTAGTAACACGCTATTTCATCTGGCTCAGCCCGTACTAAATGCGTGAAGGTCGTCTCCAGCGTCGCTTCTTCCGGCATCGCTTCTTCCGGCGTCACTTCTTCCTTCTCTTCCCTCACGGTCACGATCATTTCTTCCTCTTCGATCTCGATCTCGATCTCGATCTTCTCCACGACGAGAGGATGGGTTG
>DAICZM010000044.1:1389-16869 GCA_027311145.1 Ktedonobacterales bacterium | reverse complement strand
GTTTTGCACTCGCACATGCACAATATCGGAAAACCTTTGTTATCGTAGCGCATCGCTAGCGTTAAGGCGCGATCCCTCTGCCTACCGTTGGGGGTAGGCACGAGACGGCTTTTGCGCCTTCACATCTGCGCGCTCCCTATCACAAGTTAAAAATGCAGTAGAGAGGCTATTTACGCGGGCAACCATCGTGATGTATAAGGCCCGCTCCCTCCTGCGCATGCCATACCGAGAAAGGATCTACCAATGTTGAAGAAGATGCTTCGCTGGCTTCTGCCCCTCATCGTCCTGACGCTGATCGCGGCCTATCTGGTGATTGCCCCCGCGCTCTCCAGCCACGCCGCCTCTGTCAACGCGCCCTCCCACAGCATTAGCACACCCGCACCTTATATGTATTGGCATCCTTAGGTGAGGCCAAGTCATCGCGTCCGCCCCGCTGCTCTATCAATGCGGCGGACGCGATTCCTTTCCCAATAACCTCAACGTTTCAGGCAGAGCGGCCTCTGCTCCTACCTTGCCGTCGTCTGTAACCAGGCCTGCACCTCGGAGACGGCGCGATGTCCTACAGTAACTAACAGGGCAAGGCTTTCCTCCCCTAATCTCCTGGCCTCCGCTGGATGTTCATGATAGAGAGCTTGCGCCAGACCAAATTTCGCCAACGCGCTTAGCTCCTGGCTTACATTAGCAATAACATCTTGCATATTTTGAAAGATTTCTTTTGCATCGCCCAACTGATGTTGATCGAGATAAAGGTTGCCATATTCATATAAAGCATTTGCAATAATTTGAGGAATGCCAATTTGTCTGGCGACCAGTAGAGCTTCTTGCAAATATTTTTCAGATTGTATGTATTGATTTTGTTTTCGTGCAACTAAACCCAAGTTAACCAACAAGACACTCATCCACTCAATATGTTCAAGGTCACGTGCCAACTCCAAGCCTTCCTGAAAATATTCCTCGGCTGCTCTATAGTTACCTTGCAGCCCTACTGCCTCCCCCAAATTCGCCAAAATCCCGCTTATCCACTCCCGATGCCCTATCTGCCTCGCAATTGCGAGAGCATCACGAAAATGAAACTCGGCTAGAGCATGCTTCCCTTGTTCACCCAAGATGACGCCTAAATTGATCAAGAAAACACACATGCGTTCTCTATCTTCAACTTGGCGCGCTAATTTTAGCCCCTCTTGTATATAAGTTTCGGCTTCCTCAAGCCGGCCCATATGAATAGTTACCACACCCAAAACTCTCAGCACGCTAATAACCCGTTGCTGATCGCCTACTTCACGTGCCAGCAGCAAACCTTCGTGCAGATGTTGTTCGGCTTGCCTGTATTCGCCGCGTTTCCCCAAAACTTCGCCCAGATTGTTCAGCAGCGCGCTGATACGTTCTTTGTCACCCAGTTGACGGGCGAGCATCAAGCCCTCTTGCAGGTGTGTCTCCGCCAGCGCATAGTTGCCCTGTTTTTGCGCAATTTCGCCCAGGTAGAGCAAGACACCTGTGATGCCATGCGTGTCCTTGCTCGCCTGCGCCGCTGCAAGAGCGCGCTGCAGATGTTGATGCGCGATTGGATAGAGGCCACGCAACAGCAGAAAAGGCGCAAAGGCGATTACCGCACGCACTAGCTCCGCATCACGTCCCTGTGTGTGTGCGCTATCAAGGGCAGCCAGGATAATTGTACTCTCTTGCTCCAATAGCTCGTAATCCTTGCGATGATCTTCCACGCAATGCGTCACGTAGGCAATCAGACGGGTATAGGCAGACATATTATGCAAGTGCAGATGGGCATAGTCAGCAATTGTCTGGTGCAGCGTGTAGCGGTCAGAGCCAACAGACTCTAAAATGCCCGCGTCCGTCAGCACGTCCAGGGTGGCAACAGCGCAAGCGGCGACAGCGAGAGCAGCCTCTTCGGAGAAGCTAGTCGGCTTGGCGTGAAAAACTGAGAGAGCATAGAGGGCCTGACGCACCTCGTGACTCAACTGCTGGTCAGTAACAGCAAAGACGGATTGCAGCGAGAGTGAGGTTTCTGTATTCAGACTTGGGTGGCTCTCGACAGGCCCGTGTGGTTCGCTAATCTGGAGCCGCTCTTCCGCATGGCTCAGACGTTCCAGGGCGGTCGTGATGCGCCGCTGACGACCCGTGTAAGCCTCTTTGCGTAGATAATTGCCCATCAAGGTCAGGGCAAGCGGCAAACCCCCGACAGCCTGCACCAGATTATGGGCTTTACGCTCCTCGCGCTCAACCACGCCTGGGGCAAGCTGGCGCAAGAGTTGTAGACCTTCCTCATTGCTCAATTCGCGGATCACCGTCGCCCCATCAGCGGCAACCTGTGTAGCAAGGGCAGGAAAGCGCGTAGTGACGAGATGCGCGCACTGTGGCCCACCAACTTTACAGGCCAGAGCATCTTCCAGTTCCCAGGCATCATCAATGACCAACAACATACGACGTGAACCAATGGCCGCATGCAACGTTCTGGCCCACGCTTCCACGCTACTCAAGACAGCGGACTCAGCAGGCGAGACATTAAGCAGCGATCCCCAACGGCTCAGCAAGTTTTGCAGGTTTGGCTCAGGCCCCAGGCCAGCCCAGAGGATGCCATCGCAAAAATGAGCGCGCAGCTCCTCATCGTGAGCCAGAGCAATCGAAAGGGCCGTTTTGCCTACACCCGGCAGTCCATTAAGGGCCGTCAAGGCAACGCTACCGCCAGCGATAAGTCGCTGCTTCAACTGCACAAGAGCTTGCTCGCGCCCCACCAGCGGTTTCGCAGGCGGCAAGGGAATAAACGGGTCATAGAGCGGCGTGGATATGGTGGCAATGACAGGTGGAGATGCCTCCAGCGGCGGCACGCTTTTTGGCGCAGCGGCAAGAATAGCAGTGGGCAGCACATTTTCTTGTATAGGTGAAGTGGCAGCAACGGCCATCTGCTCTGTAGTGAGTTGCAGATCGAGTTCTTGTTCACTCTTACCAAAGAGATCGCACAACTTTTTGCGGAAATAGGGGTCAGGACGGGTGATACCGCGCTCCCAACGGCTCACATTGACAGAGGTTGTGCCGGTTTGCTGCGCCACTTCTTGCTGTGACCAACCGCGTTGTGATCTTGCCTCGATGAGCCGCAGGCGCAGGCGCGTATGACCTTTTTGTTCCTGCATAGACATATCCCTCTAGCACGCGCAAAAATGATAAATATGATTAGTAAAATGATAATGGAAACTCTTCCAACTTGATACTATTTTCGCACATAATGTAAGTAAGAACATGCACACTGGTTCACGAACGGAAAAATGTGAACCAAACGGGTAACACGGCGAAGGAGTGTCATCATGCAAAGAATCAACACTGAAAAAGAGACAACGTTTGTTTATTATCATAAACGGGACGAAGAGAAAACTTTGCATTTTAGTTGGGAAAAAGCCTTGCCCGAAGGTGACACGCTTGTCTTAAATATTACGCTCGGCACACTCTCCTATCTCTCAATCGAGAATAAGCGACCTTGTCTCGTAGCTCAGCAGTTGTTTACCGACAGCGAGATGAGCATCGTCATTCCACTCCTGAAAGCATATCCCTACTATTGCCCTTACGAAGTATTGTACACCAGTTTCTATGATGGCGACATCACGGAAGAGAACGTGAACCGCAACCGTCGTCGGCTCCAACGGGCAATAGCCAATGGAACGGGTGAAGTGGAATTGCGCTCCGTGCGTGGCATCCTCTCACGTGTACGCCCCAAATTGCGCGCAATTGGCCTGGATGTCGTTGCCATTATGGAGACAGGCTACATTCTCCTCATCAAGACCAAGCCCAAACCGAAAGTACTCGACAAAGGTGTGGCATAACCAACACAACGGCACGTGCTAAAAACGCACCCGTGACATAGCGAAATCGATCAGCGAGGGAAAAGCTTGCGCAATGCCGACGAGGGGGTTGTAATAGACAGGCACGATCACCTCGCGGCGCGGACGCACGGTCAGGTCAACAATTGTGCGCGCCACAACCTCAGGACCAGGCATGGGGAAACGGCTTCCCGCGCTCATTGAGGTGCGAATATAGCCCGGCGAAACGACTGAAACTGCGATACCTTTTTTCACTACCTCGCGGCGCAATGAGAGGGCAAAGCCACGTAACCCAAACTTGGTCGCGGAATACATCGGACTGATCGGCACGATACCAGCTAAAGAAGCCACCGAGATGATCGCTCCGTGCCGCCGCTCGATCATCCCCGGCAGTACGGCGTGCGTCGCCAGCAACGCGCCACGCAGGTTGACATCCAGCATCTCCTCAATCTCTTCCTCGTTCAGACTCACAAAAGAACGCAACGAGCCAATACCCGCGTTATTGACCAGTACATCCACACGCCCAAACTGTTCGCGTGTCTGCGCAACCAGGCGTTTGACCTGTTCACTCTCCCTAAGGTCGGTGGGAATGGCGATAGCACGTTGACCTATACTGGTAATCGCCGCAACCTGCGCCTGCAATTCACTGACACGCCGTGCGGCCAGCACAACCTGCGCCCCATGACGAGCAAACTCACGCGCTGTCTCCGCCCCAATGCCCGAACTGGCTCCCGTGACAATCACCACCTCATCGCGCAAACGACGCTCCAATTTGACAGTTCGCTCTTGCTGTTTGCTGATCTTTGCTACACTCATACATACAGTCCTTTAATAATTCGATGCAACTGAAAAAGCCATTCATTTAGAGTGCTTTTCATCCTAATTACCTGCCATTGCTCTGTCGCCATTGTAACATATTCGCTACATTCATAATTTTGCAGGCACTCTTATAATGAAAAAAGAATAGCTACTTTGATATAGGAAATGGTGTAGGGCAGCTTATGTTCTATATAACAGCAAAAAGATTGGTAAGCATCTTTTTCAACACCTTAAATAGTGCCATGGGTGGGCATTTACCACCCTTTGGATGTGCATGCGTCGTCATTGAACAAGAGGGAAAGTACCTCGTACTCGAACGACCCGATGGCAAGATCGTACTACCAGGCGGCTTTATGCAATGGCAAGAACGACCAGAACAAACGGCAAAACGCGAAGGCTACGAAGAAACCGGCATGGTACTGGAAATCGGCAATATTATCAATGTCTATTCTGGCATCACCAAACGCTTTGACGATATGAGTACGCTTACGATCACCTATCAGGCAACGGTCGTGGGCGGAACATTGCGGCCAACTGATGAGGGGCATCCCTGCTGGCTCGATGAACAAACGCTGCGCGCACGCATGGGACACGGCTATGCCAAGGTGATTGACGACTATCTCGTCCATTGTCAGCGGCCTGAGCGCATCGGTATCGCAGTACACTAGCGGACAGGTCTCTCATCAGAGGTGATACTGACTGAAAAACTGCCAAATAACCACGCCGCCGTTAATCACCTGTGTCGTATGCGGCGTGCCAGGCCAGGTATGTCCATTGTCGCTAATCGCATAATGCTCAACTGAGACACCTGCCGCGCACTGTGTCCACCTGGTTCCCGTCACATCACCCTGCTGAAAAAATATTTGTGACTGGCTCGTACACTGGTCGCGCGCTAGCCAGCCGTTGAGATAATCATGCACGGAGGCCGTGAGCAGATTCGGATTACCATTATAGGGAGCAAGCTGATCTGCCTGCCCGTGAATCTCTATAACGGGCAATGGGCGCGTAGCCTGACAGCCACCCGGAATTGGATAGTATGCGCCTGAAATGGTCGCGACGGCAGCAATCTGATTGGTTAGCGTGCAAGCCACGCGATAGGCCATGCCGCCACCCAGCGAAAAACCAGCAACATAGACACGATGAGTATCAATACAATAGTTTTTCTCAAAATAACTCAGCATATCGCGGGTGAATTGGATATCGTCGGCATCTCCGGTCGGACCATAGATACCCACGCCCGCGTTCCACGATGGCGGCGAATCGACTCCTTGCGGATAGACTAACACAAAGCCATACTTATCCGCTTCGACATCCATTTGGCTATTAGATTCCATGATCTGCGAGGTCCAGTTATAGCCATGATACAAAATCACCAATGCTTGCGGCTGCATACCATAAGACGGGGGAAGATGGACGAGAAAGGTTCGTTTCAGACCAGCAGATTGTATGGAACCGGTACTATCGCCCAATGTATAATCAGGTGTAGTACAAGTTTTGACGGGCTGTGTAGGCACACCCGGCAGATTAATATGCAATCCACCCTTTGGCACGATGCTCTGGCGCATAGCAAAAGCATACCAAGAAATGCCTAGCACGATCAAAAGCGAGAACGTCACACCCACAATACCCCACTGACGATACACGCCCATCGGTGGCCTCGGTTGTTGTGCCATATCATCTTGCTGCATATCGATACATTTCTCGCCTGATCTATTTATTTCTCATAAAAGTATACCATGCTGTATTATCATTGAGCAATATTTTTTACACCAGAATTTTCAGATGAATTTAACTTGACAGGGTTGCACGAGACAGCTATACTGTCACTAGACAACAGAAAAGCGAGAGCAATGAACAGGAAAAGTACATAGCCTCGCATGGCTACAGAGAGTCGGGACAGGTGGAAACCGACGCCATTGCGGCTATCGAATGGGCCTGGGAGCTATAGGGTGAACCCTCTTTTTGCAAGAAGAAAGAGCTAGTAGCACTGGTTCGGAACGTCCACCGTTATCAAGGACAGGATATGAAAACGTATCCGATAATGAGAGAGTATCTACCCATCTATGCACAATAAGTACGATGAGAACGGGTAGATAGTCTGAAACAGGGTGGAACCACGAAAGCTGCACGCCTCTCGTCCCTCGTATGGGATGGGTGGCGTTTTTTGTTGCCCTTATCACTATCTTTTATCATCTGTCAAGGAGGTCGCTTTTATGTCCATCGAACTGAATCCAGGCAGCGAGGTCAAAACAAACACGATAACACAGCCGCCAATCAGAAAGCGTGTCTTCTCAGGCATTCAGCCAACCGGGAACACACACCTGGGCAACTACCTGGGAGCGATTCGCAACTGGGTTGCCGAACAAACACACTATGACAACATCTTCTGCATCGTCGATCTGCACGCCATCACGCTACCCATCGACCCACAAGAACTACACAACAACACACGCCAAATGGCAGCTCTCCTCCTGGCTTGTGGCCTTGATACGCGCTATTGCAACCTGTTCATTCAGTCGCATATCCACGAACATGCCGAGATGAGCTGGATTCTCAACTGCTTCACGCCGATGGGCTGGCTCAACCGCATGACACAGTTTAAAACAAAGGCGGGTACAGACCTTGATTCAGTTGGCACAGGCCTCTATTGCTATCCCGTTCTGATGGCATGCGACATCTTGCTCTACCAGACACATTATGTGCCGGTGGGCGACGACCAACGGCAACATCTCGAACTCACACGCGATCTGGCACAACGCTTTAATACTATGTACAAAAAGCGCGTCTTTACCATCCCAGAGGGCCAAATTCGCGAGGTCGGAGCGCGCATCATGTCGCTAGATGATCCAACAAAGAAGATGAGCAAGAGCGACCCCAACCCGTCCTCCCGTATTACCCTGCTCGACAGCCCAAAAGAAATCAAGCAGAAAATTGGGCGTGCGACGACAGACTCAGAGCGATTGGTCACCTTCGACCCACAGCGAGCCGGCATCACGAATTTGCTCGGCATCTATCAGTTGCTCACAGGCCAGTCTCAACAAGAGATTGAGGCAACTTTCGCAGGCAAGGGCTATGGCGATTTCAAAGCAGCCCTGACAGAACAGCTGGTAGAGACGTTACGGCCCATTCAGCAACGCTATAACGAGCTGATGAGCGATCAGACCATGTTGGACGGCATGCTCAAACAGAGTGCAGAGAGCGTGCGTCCCATCGCGGCCAAAACGCTACAAACCATGAAAGATGTGATTGGTTTAGGTTAAACTGCACATACTTAGAGAGAAATTTCAGGTGCTATATGTATTACCCAACATTTGCTGAAACACAGCAGTTACACGCACAAGAGATGGCACAGCAGGCTACACAGAAGAACCGCCCACTTCTGCCACTCTATCGCGACATCCTGGCGGATATGGAGACACCCGTCTCAGCTTATTGCAAAACGGCGCAACATCCCTATACATTCCTGCTGGAGAGCGTCAGCGGCGGCGAACACGTAGCCCGCTATTCGTTTATCGGCATTGACCCCTATATGGTCATGATCCAGCATGGCGAGACGGCCCACCTGCATAGGATGCACTATGGACATCACAGACACACACCAGAAAATAACACCTCCGCGACAGCCAGCCGTGAAATCGAAGAAATTGCTTGTCATGACCCGCTCGCTCTCATTGAAGCAGAGTTGGGCCAGTATCGTCTCGTCGCGCCTACACACCAGACCCAAGATGATCTGCCCAAGTTTCACGGCGGTGCGGTCGGCTATCTCGCCTATGATTCGGTGGCACGTTTCGAGCGTTTGCCCGTGCCTGAGCAAAACCCGCTTGATCTGCCCTTAGCCGTTTTCTGCTTTACTGAGACGGTCTTAGTCTTCGATCATGTCAAGCATCGTGTGCGCGTAGTCACGCATCTCCATTTGGACGCCCCCGATCTGGCGGCCGAATATCAGCGCGGAATTGCCATTATCGAAGAGGTGCAACGGCGGTTAAATCAGTCTGTACACTTGCCTGAAGAGCCTGCGGTTATGCACGATGCCAACGCCTTGCGCGTGACTTCAAACCGCACACAAGCTGAGTTCGAGCAGATGGTGCGTAGCTCAGTCGAGTATATCAAAGCGGGCGATGTGTTTCAGGTTGTGCCATCGCAACGTCTGAGCCGCCATGTCAACGCCGCTCCTTTCACCGTTTATCGCGCATTGCGTGCCGTCAATCCCTCCCCTTACATGTTTTACCTGGACCTACACGATTTTCATATCATTGGAGCCTCGCCGGAATTGCTGGTGCGTTACGAGGATAATGAGGTCACTATTCGCCCTATTGCGGGCACACGCCCACGCGGCAACGACCGTCAGAGCGACGAACAGCTTGCAGAAGAGCTTCAGCATGATCCAAAAGAGCGGGCTGAACATGTCATGCTGGTCGATCTGGCACGTAACGATGTCGGGCGCGTCTGTAAGACTGGTAGCGTCAAGGTCGATGAACTGATGGAGATTGAACGCTACTCGCATGTGATGCACCTCGTGTCCAACGTCGTAGGGCAGTTACGCGATGATCTGACACCTTATGATGCGCAACGGGCCGGCTTTCCGGCAGGCACCGTATCAGGCGCACCTAAGATTCGCGCCATGGAGATCATCAGCGAGCTAGAGGGCGAACAGCGCGGTGTCTACGCGGGTGCGGTTGGCTACTTCAGTCACTCCGGCAACCAGCAGACGGCGATTGCGCTACGCACAATGGTTATGAAGAATGGAAGAGCTTATATCCAGGCAGGTTGTGGCGTGGTTGCCGACTCACAACCGGAGAGCGAATATCAGGAAAGCTTGAATAAGGCACGAGCGTTATTGCGCGCACTCGATGAAGCTGAAGAGATTGCACGCATGACCCGCGAACAGCATGCAAGCCAGGATTGAGGAAGATTATGTTGTTATTGATTGATAATTATGACAGTTTTACCTACAACCTGTACCAGTATCTTAGCGAACTAGGGGCAGCGGTTGAGGTACGGCGCAACGATCAGATCACACTAGATGAGATTGACACGCTGCACCCCGCGCATATCGTAATCTCACCGGGGCCATGCACGCCCAACGAGGCGGGACTTTCTTGTCAGATCATCGAAACCTTCGGGTCGCGCATCCCCACGCTTGGCGTCTGCCTGGGCCATCAGGCTATCGGGCAGGTCTACGGCGGACACGTCATTCGCGCTCCCGAACCCATGCATGGCAAAACATCATTGATGCATCATCAGGGCCAGGGCGTGTTCCAGCATTTGCCGACGCCACTCGAAGCTATTCGCTATCACAGCCTGATTGTTGAGCGTTCGACCTTGCCGGAGACATTAGAGATTACCGCAGAAACCGCTGATGGCCTTATTATGGGTTTGCGCCATCGCAAACACCCTGTTGAGGGCGTGCAATTTCATCCAGAATCGATCATGACGCCCGCTGGTAAAGACCTGCTACGCAATTTCCTGGCCCGTTAAAACCGTTTGGACGCAAAGGGGCGTCCGTTGTGCATGAAAGGATTGCAACAATGATTCGAGAGGCTATTGCACAGATTGCAACAGGGGCTACACTCACTGAGGCCGAAGCGGCTTCAGTTATGGAAGAGATCATGACGGGCGTGGCAACCCCTTCACAACTGGGAGCATTTCTAACAGCACTACGCCTGCGGCCCGGCGGCGAAACAGTAGAAGAGCTTGCGGGTCTAGCGCGTGTGATGCGTGACAAGGCTGTGCGCGTGTATCTCGATAGCGCAACCTCCGAAATCGCTCTCGACACATGCGGCACGGGCGGAGACGGTGCAGGCACGTTCAACGTCTCAACCGCAACAGGCATTCTCGCGGCAGCAACAGGTGCGGCTGTCGCCAAACATGGCAACCGCTCGGCAACGAGCAAGAGTGGGAGTGCAGATGTGCTAGAAGCCTTGGGCATGCGCATCGACTTAGGGCCAGAGCAGATTGCCCAAAGCGTGCGCGAGGTGGGTTTTGGTTTCATGTTCGCTCCCGCTTATCATCCGGCAATGAAGCATGTTGGCCCAACGCGCCGAGAGATCGGCATTCGCACCGTCTTCAACATTTTAGGACCTCTGACCAATCCTGCCCACACACGCTATCAAGTGCTAGGCGTCGCAGATGCCGCGCAGATGCGCAAAATGGCCGAGGTATTACAACACCTGGGATGCCGACACGCTCTGATTGTTCACGGCGAAGATGGCATCGACGAGTGTTCGTTGAGCGCGCCCACGCGCATCTGTGAAATACGCACGGGTCGGCTCTTGCGCGAATTTACGATTACACCTGAAGAGGTGGGGCTGACGCGCATTAGCGACAAGCGAGCGTTCCAGGGTGGCGATCCAGCCTATAACGCGACACTGATGCGCGAACTGCTCAGTGGCTTTGTCGATAGCCCCGCTACTGACATGGTGTGTCTCAACACAGGAGCCGCTCTTCTGGCATGCGATCAGGTCGAATCGCTGACAGATGGCATCAAACTGGCACGTGCCACGCTGCAAGAAGGCAAGGCACGTCAGAAACTTGCTGATCTCATCGCTTATTCCAAAGCACAGGTATAAGGTGTTCTATGTTTCTTGACCGTATTGTTGCGCAAACACGCCTTGATCTGGCAGAACACAAACGCATCTGCCCCTTAGAAGAGATGCAACAACGTGCAGCGGCGCAGCCCGCTCCGCGTGACCTGCTGGCAGCTTTTCAGAACCGTTCACAGGTGGGACTGATCGCTGAAGTCAAGCGCGCCTCGCCATCAAAGGGCTTACTTGCTCCACATATCGACCCCGTTGCGGTAGCACGTACCTACGAGGCAAACGGAGCATCTGCAATCTCCGTGTTGACCGAGGAACATTTCTTCCTCGGCTCACCCTCCTATCTCACAGCAATTAAAGCGGCGGTGCGCGTGCCTGTCTTGCGCAAAGATTTTATTATTGACGAATACCAGGTCTACGAGGCGCGTTCATGGGGAGCTGACGCTATTCTGTTGATCTGCGCCATCCTCGACGATTCGCAATTACGCCACTTACTTCGCCTTGCCAATCAGCAGAAGATGCACTGTCTGGTCGAAGTACATAGCCGCGAAGAAGCTCTACGAGCGGTTGAGGCGGGAGCTATGATTATTGGTGTCAACAGTCGTGACCTGACAACGTTTCAGATGAACCCCTATTTGCTGCGCGATCTACGTCCGCTGATCCCGGCTAATCGCGTCGTCATTGCGGAAAGCGGCATCCATACAGCGGCGGATACCCGAAGATTGGCGCGCTATAACGTGCAAGGCATGTTGGTTGGTGAATCGCTGGTTGTCTCACACGATATCGCAAGCCAGATGCGCACGCTCTTACACGGAGCGAATCAGAGTACCCAGGTCAAGATTTGTGGCTTGAGCCAACCCGAACAGATCAATGCGGCAGTTGAGGCGGGAGCGGATATGCTTGGCCTGATCTTCTATCCACCCAGTCACCGCTATGTGCAGCCACAACAGGTTCCCGCACTCCTGGCAGCCAGCAGCAGTCTCTCCCAGGCACTAAAAGGTCAACCCATTCCTGATCTGGTGGGAGTCTTCGTCAACGAGTCAGCCGAGTTTATCAACAAGGTGAGCGAGCAAGTGGGCCTACACTTTGTGCAACTGCACGGCACTGAGTCGCCTGCACTCTGCCAACAGATCACACGCCCCATCGTCAAGGCCATTCACGTGCATAGCACGGATGATCTAGCACTGATCCATACGTATAAAGCAGTGAGTTGGCGCATCATGTTGGACACGCCAACTCCTGCGTGGGGCGGCGTCGGGACCACGCACGATTGGTCTATCGCCCGTCGTGCCGCGCAAGAGACAGCTATCATCTTGGCCGGTGGTCTCACACCCGAAAACGTCGCGGACGCCATCCAAGCAGTGCAGCCCTGGGGCGTCGATGTCAGCAGCGGCGTCGAGACCAACAAACAGAAAGATGTCAACAAGATTCGCGCTTTCCTACAACAGGTACGCGCAATCTCATAAGAAAGAATGGCAGACATGCAAATGCAAACACAACACAAAACAATCGCCTATGAACATCATCACTATCCCGATGAACGCGGACGCTTCGGCAACTTCGGTGGCAAGTTCGTACCGGAAAGCCTGATGACTCCACTCGCTGAATTAGAAGCAGCATATCTCGATTCACTCAAGGATGAGGCATTTCAGGAGCAACTGCGACAACTTTTGCATCACTATGTGGGACGTGCCACACCGCTCTATTACGCTCCACGCTTCTCTGCAATGGTCGCTCCCGGTGTGAAAATCTATCTCAAGCGCGAAGACCTGGCCCACACGGGGGCGCACAAGATCAATAACGCTCTTGGGCAAGCATTGCTGGCAAAACGCATGGGCAAAAAGCGCATTATTGCCGAAACGGGAGCGGGTCAGCACGGTGTGGCCAGCGCAACGGCCTGCGCGATGCTCGGTCTGGAATGCATCGTCTACATGGGTGAGGTCGATATCGAGCGACAATCGCTCAATGTCTTCCGCATGAAGTTGCTTGGGGCCGAAGTGCGCGCTGTCAGCAGCGGCAGCCGCACACTCAAGGATGCCATCAACGAGGCCATTCGCGACTGGGTAACGAACGTAGAGACAACATTTTATCTGATCGGTTCCGCTATTGGCCCTCATCCCTACCCGCGCATCGTGCGTGACTATCAAGCAGTTATCGGGCAAGAAGCGCGACAGCAGATTATCGAGCAAGAAGGACGTTTACCCGATATCGTGATGGCTTGCGTGGGCGGTGGCAGCAACGCCATTGGCATCTTCTACCCCTTCGCGGATGCCCCCAGCGTGCAGTTGATCGGCGTTGAGGCAGGTGGGGTAAGCCTGCAACCTGGACAACACGCCGCCACGCTAGTAGCAGGCACACCGGGCGTCCTGCATGGCACGCTGACCTACTTGCTACAAAACGAGGATGGGCAGATTCTCGACACGCAGAGTATCTCAGCAGGTCTCGATTATCCCGGCGTGGGACCAGAGCATAGCTACCTGAAAGAGACCGGACGCGCTACCTACGTCTCCGCATCCGACACCATGACGCTGCACGGCCTGCAAGCACTCAGCCAGAGTGAGGGCATTATTCCCGCCCTGGAACCTGCACATGCTCTCGGCTATCTGCTAGAAATAGGCGCACAGGGCAAGCTAGCAGCCGGTACGGTCATCATCCTCAATCTATCGGGACGCGGTGATAAGGACGTACTAACTGTAGCCAAAGCGTTAAACGTTCAGGTACAGGCATAAGAGAGGAGCATTCCATGCAGATAACCGATAAAAATACATCAACAGAGAGCAGCATACCAGCGGAGAAAATCACGCGCGCATTTACGCAGGCTAAAACAGAAGGGCGAGGCGTTCTCATCCCTTACTTCATGTGCGGCTATCCCTCAGCAGAGCAGAGCATCGAGCTGATCGTGGCAGCAGTAGAGGGTGGGGCAGATATCATTGAATTGGGGATGCCGTTCAGTGATCCGCTTGCCGATGGCGCGACCGTTCAGCACGCGGGCCATATCGCACTGCAACGCGGCATGAACATCAAGGGTTGTATGGAGATAGCTCGACAGGTATCGGCTCGTACCTCCGTCGCGCTGATTTTGATGGGCTATTACAATCCCGTAATGGCTTATGGCTTGGAACGCTTCTGTGCCGATGCCCGTGCCAACGGGGTCAGCGGCCTGATTATTCCAGACCTACCCCCCGAAGAAGCAGGCCCACTTCAGCAGATAGCGCAAGCCAATGGTCTGACGCTGATCTTCCTGCTTCCACCCACAACAACGGACAAACGCATTCAACAGGTGGTTGACCTGACCTTGAGCGAAGGCAACGGCTTCATTTACTGCGTCTCACTGAGTGGTGTCACGGGTTCACGCGACGAGCTACCAGCGCATCTGCATAGCTTCATCGAGCGCATTCATGGCTATACGAATGGACGCATCCCGCTCGCGGTCGGCTTTGGCCTCTCAACACCCGCACATATCGCGGAGGTGACCAGTTATGCCGAAGGAGCAGTCGTAGGTAGCGCGCTCATTCACTTGATCGACAAGCATAGCCCACAGGAGCAGGTCACCGCCATAAGACAGTATATCCAGAGTCTTGCCCAAAAGTAGTGCAATCCTTCCATACCAAGCAATTGCATTTGTAGGTACACTTAAAAGAACAAACAGCAGACAACAGAGACTGGTTCCCATTTGCCCACATAGCATACAATAGGAACATATTCTTTGTATCAGCGGGAGGGACCAGCTATGTATTGTCGCGGTATTCGCGGAGCAACGACAGTTGAGCGCAACACAAAAGACGCTATCTTCGAGGCAACAACGGAATTATTGTACGCCATGGTGCAAAAAAACGAATTAGCCAGCGAAGATATCGCCAGCGCAATCTTTACAGTGACAGCGGACCTGGACGCAGACTTTCCAGCTCTAGCGGCACGCAAGCTCGGTTGGACAGAAGTTCCGCTACTCTGCACACGTGAAATCCCTGTTCCTGGTAGCCTGGGTTTGTGTGTGCGCATCTTGTTACATGTCAATACGTTGCGCAGCGCAGCAGAAATGCAACATATCTATCAGCGGAATGCAGTCGTTTTGCGACCAGATATCGGCATCAATTAACTGATGCACATGAAAAGGCATCTCTCGAGCTGCCTTGTAAGATGGCGTTCATGCGCGTACTACAACGTGGTAAGTACAGGCATGGATAGCACCAAGCAACTTATGGCGACAATCATGACGATGGGGTCACGATAGGCCATCCGACTGGCAACGGCAAGCCAGTATTAGCATCTGACCCTGAAGGAGTAATTCATGATTGTGGTGA
>DAICZM010000044.1:0-1379 GCA_027311145.1 Ktedonobacterales bacterium | reverse complement strand
GTGGTGATGAAAGCATCGTGTAGCGACGAAAGCGTCGAGCGTGTCCTTAATTTTCTAGAAAAACATGGCCTCTCAGGCCATCCGTCGCGTGGGGTTGAACGCACAGTCATTGGCGTGCTGGGCGGTGTAGGCCCCTGGGGTGCGCCTGGGAGCATTGGTGGTATCAATCCAACCGTTGAGGAGAGCCTGGAAAGTATGCCTGAAGTTGAGAGTGTGTTGCGTGTTTCCAAGCCCTATAAGCTTGCCAGTCGCGAGTTTCACCCGATTGATACCGTTGTGGAAGTTCCAACCCCCTGTGTTGATGGCGGCATCGTACAGATCGGTGGCGAGGCCATCGTAATGATGGCGGGTCCTTGTACGGTCGAGAGCGAAAAACAACTGATGACAACGGCAGAGGCCGTGCGCAAAGCCGGAGCCGTTGTGCTACGCGGCGGCGCATTCAAACCCTCTACCTCACCCTACGGCTTCCGTGGCCTGGGCGAAGAAGGTCTCAAGCTGCTGGCAAAAGCTCGTGATGAGTTTGGCATGTCGATCATCACCGAGGTCATGACACCCAGCGACGTTGAGATGGTCTGCGAATATGCCGACATCTTGCAAATTGGCACACGCAACATGCAAAACTACATGCTGCTCGACGAAGTTGGGCGCACACGCAAGCCCGCCGTCCTGAAGCGTGGCATGTCCGCAACCATTGAAGAATGGCTGCTTGCTGCCGAGTATATCCTCTCACAAGGCAACCCGAATGTCATCTTGTGCGAACGCGGCGTGCGCACCTTTGAAAAGGCCACACGCAACACGATGGATATCAGCGCGATTCCGTTGATCAAACGCCTCTCACACCTGCCGATCATCTCTGATCCCAGCCAGGGAACCGGACGGCGTGATCTGGTTGGCCCAATGTCGCTGGCCTCACTCGCTGCTGGAACCGATGCTCTATTGATCGAGGTCCATCCTAATCCCGATGAGGCGTTGAAAGATGGCGCACAATCGCTGACTATCGAGCAGTTCCGCGAGCTGATGCCCCAGGCCCATGCTATTAGTAAAGCCATTGGACGCTACTTTGTGACGCGCTAAAGGTTCAACAAACACATAAAATCAGGCATGACACCATTTATGAGTGTCATGCCTGATTTTTGAGCGCGATTTTATAATATGCCATCTGCGTCGGGGCTTCCTCAACCCCCACCATCAGCGTATGCAAGCGCACAAGCGGGATACCTTCTTGCTCCAACATGCGATACAACTCACCACCGATATACTCCGCGAGCCGCTCAGCCGAGGAGTTATCTATCGGCAACTCGACTACGTCGCTGCGCGGGAAAACGTAGCGTCTGCCCTGGAAATGCAGCTCCCACTCATCGCTACGCTCAATCAATTCA
>DAICZM010000449.1 GCA_027311145.1 Ktedonobacterales bacterium | reverse complement strand
ATTACTCAACGGAACAAAATAATATCGTCGTGCTTCAGATTCAACTCAAGCTGTTTTGAACTGGGGAGAGACAAAAAAACCGCATCCGATTAAGGTTGTCACCACCCCTTGCTGATTGCGCTGCCGACGTAGTGTTCAGCAAATACAGGGCACTCACCTTTAGCAGCAAAACCCCAACGCTTGAAACGTAGTTGCAAATTGCCGGCTTGTATGCACGAGCCTCCCCAGATATTAGCTAAAATTTACATCAAACCACCTTAAAGTATATTTTTAGTTGACTTTGAATGTAAAGTAAATCTATACTTTTCGCAAATCTAGCGCGAGGGAGGTACATGACCAAACAAAATATGCTTCCAGCTCTACCCAAGATGGTGACATTCAGCCTCACTATCGAGGAGGGTGAGCAGGCCAAACTGATGGCGTTTATGAGCTCGGATTCATGGGAGCGCGCCGAAAAGGCACGCCATGCAACGATTCAGGAATGCACGAATAGCCTTAAGCATTGCGTCATGTGGGCGCAGCGTGATTGCGGTAGTTCGCGCGTCTTTGCACATTTTCTCGCTTCTCTCTACAACGGTTATCGCGTCAAGGCAGATGTGAGCGATATCGGAGCCCTTGACCCAGAGAATTTTGAGCACCTGATAAACGTATTGCGACTGTGCTACATGACCCAGCGCGAACCACATACTTTCGTGGTTAACGGTAGCGAGGTGTTTGAGGGGGTTATCAGTCAGTGGGACATGGAGAAAAAGTGCAATGGTTAAACCTATCGAGTGTCTCGGCAGCACGGCAGACACAAACAAAATGCATTTGAGAAATGACCACGCCAGCTCACATTACCAGTCGAGTTTGGCAGCACGTAAGAGCGATTTAACCGAGCCATGCAGGTGGCTAGCACTATGACAAGCCCCGCCACACCCGACGTATTCAGTTTTAATGGCACTCAAATTCGCGCCTTCGCCGATGACAACGGTGAGACGTGGTTTTCTGCCATGGATGTTTGTGCCGTTCTTGGTTATAGCAACGACAGCGATGCCATCAAAAAATACTGCCGTGAAAAGGGGATCGCGAAACACGACTCTCTTGCTGAAGGTGAAAATCAGGGATTAACCTACATCAACGAAGGTAATCTCTACCGCCTGATCATCAACTCTCGCACAGAAGAAGCGCAAGCCTTCGAGGTGAAGGTTACGGAAGAAATCCTGCCCGCCATCAGAAAAGCGGGGAACTACACCACACCACAAGATGCGCGCGCACTCTCCCCTGTCCAACAGAACGCCTTGCGGCAGATCGTCTCCCAGGGTTCGGGGAACTCCGATGTGGTTCGCGCCGATATCTGGAGTCGCTTCAACGATCATTTCGAGATTGGCAGTTATAGTGAGTTGCCAGCAGAGCGTTTTGTTGATGCAGTTTCTTTTCTTGCCGCGCTGCCCACGAATGATACGTTGCCCGGTGCGCGATACCAGTACCCTCGCGCAATGCTCGATCAGCCGCACTTTGTTGCACCGGACGCGGCTAAAGCCTGCTTGTCGCTGTCCATGCTGTCAGACCCGGCACAGTTCGAGTCACCGCTTATGTCGCTGCTTAATCAACTATGCAGCGAGGGACACGACATCACCGCGCCGCTTGAGGAGGCTGTGGCCATGCGCGCGGCCATGCAGCAGACGGACAAGGTGCTGGATGAAATCAGGTTGATTGCGCTTAAAGCGAGATCGGGACGGCTGGGATGATTTCTCCTCAACGGATATTTCAAACTTTTCTAATACGCGGCTTTAAGCAAGGCTGGACTATGAATACAAACAAGGCATGCAGCAAGGAAACGACCAAATGAACGCACGAGACCTGACATTCGAGGAAATGAAAAAACCGGGGAAGGCACTGATTAACCGCAAGCGTCTCCTCAAAATCGTACCTCTTTCAGAGAGAACAATTCTTAATATGGAAAAACGAGGGGAGTTTCCACAGCGCTTTTCTATCACCACGCGCTTGGTTGCGTGGGACTTGCAAGAAATTGAAGCCTGGATCGAGCAACGAAAGTCCGCCGCATTACTTCCGTCAGCCCCAGGGATCAGGAGCGTATAGCAAATCTGTCTATCATGTCCGCCCAGTCTTGCAGCATCACTCGCCGCTGTTCTGCATACTCGGCTTTGTTGTAAACGGCCCTCACCCCTTTCTGTTCATGAGCTAGGCACTTCTCAATCCAGTCCGTGTTGTATCCTGCCTCATGCAGTAGCGTCGATGCCGTCCGCCTCAAATCATGCGGCCCAAATTTGTCCAGCGTCTTTCCATCCTTCTGTGCAGCCATGAAAGTCAGCTTGGTGACTTGGTTCAAGGTCGCCTTGCTCATCGGTATATCAGGATCGTAGCGTGATGGCAAAACGTAACGTGAGCCGCCGGCGCAAGTCTTAAGAGCGACGAAGATATCCAAAGCCTGTCTCGACAGATAGATGTTGTGCGGATTGCGCCGCTTCATTCGCTCACCTGGGATAGTCCAAAGCGCATCAGTAAAATTAATCTCCGTCCATACTGCCTCAACCAACTCTGACTTGCGCAGCATGGTCAACAGCAACAGTTTGACCGCAAGCCTGATTGTAGGCGCAGTAGAAACGTGCTCCAGGTACTGATACATCACTCCGATCTCTGTTGGCGATAGCGACCGATCCTTGGGTTGGAATCTGGCGATAGACGTTGGCCGCACCAAGTCGGCCGGATTGTCATGCCTATGCCCTTTCTCCATTGCATAGCGATATACCAACTGCAACACCTCTCTGGCATGAACCGCCGTGGCTGGTGCGCCTCTGGTTACGATCTTGTCACACAAAGCGCGCAAATCCTCATGGGATATTTCACCCATCTTGAGCTTGCCAAACGGCTCCTTGAGATCACGCTCATAGACTGATCGCCGCATATCGCGGGTTGAATCGGCCATCTGGTGATTCTTCAACCATAGCTCCGCCCACTCACCAAAGGAATCGGCCTCCTTAGACTTTTGCTTTTCTCTCGCCTTGGTTCTGGATGGCGACTTGCCGGCAACAAGCTCTTTTTTCGCCAATGAAAACTTCTCCCTAGCTTCCATCAGTGTCAGGCCCCCAGCACCATAGCGCCCGATCACTAGCGTCTCTTGCCGCCCGTTGATGCTGTAGTTATAGCGGAACGATACCGTGCCTGTGGTTAAGACGGTGACATATAGACCGTCACGGTCACTGACCTTGTACGCCTTAGCTTCAGGCTTGAGATTCCGTAATTTTGTATCTGTCAGCATGCTCCCCCGCAATCTGATACCATGATTATAAAAGCTCATAAAAACCGCTGCAACCCGCGTATTTATTGAACTCAATCATATTTAATACCATTGTCTAACCGTATTTTTTGCAATGGTATTACGTTGGACGAATGGCACCGGAGAAGATTGTACCATTGATAGAACCATGATAAAAACTTGCTTTCCGCTACTGGTCATTGCCAGATGTTGCCAGACATAAAGTATAAAAGCCATGTAAATACAGGGCTTTTTGTTGACATCCTACCAGTCGTTGCGCTACGCTGCCAGACGCAAAATCACTCCCACTCGATCGTCGCGGGCGGCTTGCCGGAAATATCGTACACCACGCGGTTGATGCCGCGCACTTCGTTGATGATGCGGTTGGAGACTTTGCCCAATAATTCGTAAGGCAGATGCGCCCAGTGCGCGGTCATGAAGTCTTGTGTTTCCACGGCGCGCAGTGACACCACCCATTCGTAAGTGCGGCCATCGCCCATCACGCCTACGCTCTTGACCGGCAGGAACACGGTAAAGGCTTGCGAAGTTTTTTCGTACCAGGTCTTGCCGTCCGCATCTTTAGTGGCGCGCAATTCTTCCATGAAAATCGCATCGGCACGGCGCAATAAATCGGCATATTCTTTTTTTACTTCGCCCAAAATGCGCACGCCCAGACCGGGGCCGGGGAACGGATGGCGATACACCATGCCGTGATCCAGTCCCATCGCCACACCGAGTTCGCGCACTTCGTCCTTGAACAATTCACGCAGCGGTTCGAGCAGTTTCAGATGCAGGCTTTCCGGCAATCCGCCAACGTTGTGGTGCGATTTGATGG
>DAICZM010000448.1 GCA_027311145.1 Ktedonobacterales bacterium | reverse complement strand
GAATTGCGTCACGCCAATCTCGTGCAGGAGCGACTCGTTCATGTGGAGTGGGTCCTGCTGCCAGAAGGTTTGCTAGGCCTCGCTCGGTTGGCGCAGCTTGTCGTAAAGGCCTGGGATGTGAATGTGGCCCTCGGCATCCTTGAGACGGCTGATGATGATGGCGAGCGTATGCAAAGGGTTGGGTGCGACACCGCCATAGGAGCCGGAGTGCAGGTCTTGCCGCGCCCCCTGGACTTCGACCTCGGTATAGATGATGCCACGCAGGCCTGAGATGAGGGCGGGATTTTCAGCGGATGGCATGTGTGTGTCACAGATGAGGGCGGCATCACAGGCCAGACGTTGCGAGGCTGTACGTACAAAATGCTCGACCGCCTCGCCACCGTTCTCTTCTTCACCCTCAATCAGCACGCGCACATTGACGGGCAACGTGCCATAGACACCCATGAGCGACTCCAATGCCTTGATAACGAGCATCGTCTGCCCCTTATCGTCGCAGGCTCCACGTGCATAGAGATTGCCATTGCGTTCGGCAGGCTCGAAGGGCGGCGACTGCCAAAGGTCGATGGGGTCAACGGGTTGCACATCATAGTGCCCATAGATCAACACCGTTGGTTTGTCGGCTGCCTGAAGCCAATCGCCATAGACAAGAGGATGGCCCTGTGTCGCGACCAGTTCGACATGCGCAAAACCGATGGTGCGCAATTGGTTTGCCGCATACTCGGCGGCACGGCGAATATCGCCCGTGTGTTCCGGTAGCGCGCTGATGCTGGGGATACGTAGCCACTCTTTGAGATCATCGAGGAAGCGACTCTCATGCTCTGCAATGTATGTTTCAAGCGATGTAGGTGTCATAGTGTATATCCTTTCGTCAATGAGAGATATACACTATGGTAGCAGGGGAAGCCCACTTGTCTATAGTGGTCGCCCGTTATGCATGATTTTGTCCGTGTGTTCCCGCGTCGTCAGGAAGCTTAAGAGAAGAGCTGCAAAAACTCCTCTTCAAATTGCTGCCAGACCTGTTGTTCGGCCTGCATCAGCTCGAGTGGGCTATTGCGCAGAAGAGCCTCGCGCATAAGGGCCTGCACGCGTTGCCGATAGTGTGGCAAATAGCGTTGCTGCTCTGCGGCAGAGGGCATCGTGTGCAGCATAATCTGATATGGCGCGTAAAATTCGTTGAGGGCGAACGCCGGTAACAGCAGGTCGGTGTAGCGTTGGAGCAGGAGCAGGCGTTGTGGCGTGAAATAGCCTTCTTGCGCACAAGCCGCTTGCAAGCAACCTGCGACGCTGCCATGCGCGATGATAGGAGCGGCGGCGAAACTAATCGCGTCAGTGTCGTCCTTGTGCAGAAATTGCGGATGATCGGCAATATGCTCAATAGCGAAAGGACGCCCAATCTCGACGGCAAAGCCAGCCACCGACTCAAGCCCGACGAGACGTTGGTCATAGTGAATCTGGCAGTAGCCATGTTTTGTCACGATCATCATGCATTCGCGCAGGCTGCGCACGCTCCCATTAAGTGCTGGCGGCATACAGCGCGTGATGCTGAAGCGTATGCCCACGCGTTGGGGATCGAGATGGGCCAGGATTTCTTGTAGCACAGTGCGCCCAATCAGTTCAAAACGTAGAGCGGGCACCTCGATAGTACGCAGATCGTTGATGCGATCTAGAAAAGCTTGCGGGATTTGGATATCGTTGTGGGTCGGCCCAACTTTAATCAGATAGGCCAGGGCTTCCTGAATATGTGGGGAGAGTAGCTCGTAATGCTCCGGTACGGCGGCTTGCAAGCGACGCAACTCTTGCGCAGTGGGGCTGGCTTCGCCATACACCCAGTGCATCAAAACGTGTGGTTGTAACTGAAGGATACGCGTTAACCGCTGCTTTTCGTTCACATTGCTGATGATGATACCCAGCAATTCGCGCCATTTGTGCGGCTCTTGTGAGTGTGACATGTGGCTATTCCTTAGTAATGCAATTTTCATCTCTATTGGAATCATACTAATGATACGCAAAGAAGAAGACGTGTGTCAATTAAGATTTTGTTAAGATTCCTAAGAGTTTCATGAGAATTTTCTAAGAAACTGGAGGAAGATGAAACTTGACTTCCTAGTTGCGCTATGCTATAGTCAAGTAAGATCATTGAGAGAGCGGCAATGAGTGGGACAGGTTGCGCTGCGACACTACTGCACAGAGAGCGATGCACCAGCTGCAAGCATCGTCATGAAGCGGCAGGGCAATGACACCCACGAGCCATGCGGTGAAACACGTCAGCGTTGGCGTAGAGTAGCAGGCATTCGGAACGCACCCGTTAGCGTGCGGCGGTTTATGATTGCTTCTACGATGAAAAGCAGCAGCGGCACGAACCGAGAGAGGTCCGACATGGCGACATGCGGACGCATGGTGGTGGTACCACGACAGGCAGACAGATGAAAGTCTATGCCCTCGTCCTCCAGAAGAAGGGGAACGAGGGTTTTTTGTTGCCCTGCGTCACGAAACACGAGCAAGAAGGAGTGTTTTCTATGGAACGAATTCGGACAATTGAGGTCGATCAACACGTAGGCGAGCAAGTACGCCTGCAAGGATGGTTACATTCGTTACGCCAATTAGGTGGCGTGACGTTTCTGATCTTGCGCGATGGTTGGGGAACCATCCAGGCTGTGAGCGAGAATGCCGCCGTCTTTGCCCCACTGCGTGAGCAGCAGTGTGGTGTCGAGAGCCTGATTACGCTTGTAGGAACAGTGGTGAGCGAGGCGCAAGCTCCTGGTGGCATCGAACTGCATCAACCAACGGTCGAGGTTATCATACCTATCACAGAGCCGCCGCCTGTGGCCTTAAACAAGCGCAAACTTTCTGCACAAGTGAGCACACTCCTCGATCATGCTGTCGTGACAAACCGTCATCCTGCCAGACGGGCAGTGTTGCGCCTCGCGGCTGGTGTGATGTACGGCTATCGGAGCGCGCTGCTGGCGAAAAATTTCACGGAGATTCAGACGCCCAAGATCGTTGCTTCGGCCACCGAGAGCGGAGCCAACGTTTTCAAGCTAGACTACTTTGGACGCCCCGCCTATCTGGCGCAGAGTCCACAATTTTACAAGCAGATCATGGTGGGCGTGTTTGAGCGTGTCTTCGAGGTTGGGCCGGTCTTTCGAGCAGAACCGCATGACACGACGCGCCACATCAATGAATACGTGAGCCTGGATGCGGAAATGGGCTTTATTGAGGACCATTTTACCGTGATGGGGGTTCTGCGCGACGTGATTGACACGATTCTTGCAACGTTGCGCACGCAATATGCGACCGAGCTTGCCCTCTTACAGGTCCAGATGCCGGATGTGCCGCAGCAGATACCGCATATCCATTTCGCCGATGCGCAGGAGTTGATCTGGCGCGAGCATGGCCTGGATGTGCGCGGTGAGCCGGACTTATCGCCGCAGGATGAACGCTGGCTTGGTGAGTGGGCACAACGCGAGTTTGGCAGTGCCTTTCTGTTCGTCACGGGCTATCCGATGCGCAAACGTCCGTTTTACACGCACCCTGACCCGCAACGTCCCGCTTATTCTAACTCGTTTGACTTGCTCTTTCGCGGCGTCGAACTGGTAACCGGTGGGCAACGTCTGCACCGCTATGATGACTATCTGGCGGCCCTACATGCTGCCAAGCTGCCACTGGAGCCATTTGAAAGCTATCTGGAAGCCTTCAAATATGGTATGCCACCACACGGTGGTTTTGCTATCGGCTCCGAGCGTCTGGTGATGCAACTGATTGGACTGGCGAACGTCAAGTTGGCAACCACCTTCCCCCGCGACATTCAGCGTCTCACGCCTTGAGTTGAGCGTGTGTTCACTCTGTTTTGCGCATTACCCGTTGATGCGCAAAACAGAGTGGGGTGTGCGGCCATACGTTCTTCGGCTACAGCGAAACAAATTGAGCTATTTGCACGTTATACTATTACGTGTAATAGTTCTATTACGCGACAAAAGACTGGGAGTGAGCAATATTTTTATGGACCAACCAGGAAAGCTGCCGACAGAAGAGTCTGTATCCCCTCTTCCCGCTTCTCGACGCGCCCATCTGAATCGTCTATTGAAGTGGAAGCGGCGACATGCGCGCACGGG
>DAICZM010000447.1 GCA_027311145.1 Ktedonobacterales bacterium | reverse complement strand
CCCAGGCATCGACAACGACACCTTTGTCCAGAATGCGGTCAACAACTTCAACCAGGCTCGAAGATGCCATAGATTTTTCAACAGCCATGATGTGTTTCTCCTTTTGTATTTTGTATTTGTTATCAAGTCGCTACTTGGGGTAGCACTATCAGTATACGTAGGACCCAAAAACACGAAGTTCGATGTAAGGCGCGTTGGTGAGGAACACTGGGATCTAAGAATCAAGAAAGCAGATGAGAAACTACATTATCATGGCCAGATAGCCCTGTGGAGCTAAGCGATCAATAGCATAAGCGCGGTACTTATTTGCCTCTTTATATCAGATAGCTGTACCTATTATTGATGAGTTTTGTGTAGAACCAAAGAGGGGATTCCCAACTGGTTTTTTGTCGTTTGGGTGGCCACATACCACGGCAATATATCGACATTCGTGTTTTTGCGTCCCACGTATACTGATAGTGCTACCCCCGTAGCGATTTGATGAAAGGAGGAACATACTATGGCCGTTGAAAAATCTATGGCTTCTTCCAGCCTGGTTGAAGTTGTTGACCGTATCTTGGACAAGGGTGTCGTTGTCGATGCCTGGGTTCGCATTTCTCTCGTCGGTATCGAGCTGCTGGCCGTTGAGGCTCGCGTCGTCATCGCTTCTGTCGAGACCTATCTCAAATATGCCGAAGCTATCGGACTGACTGCGTCTGCCGCATAGCCTGAGAGTAAATACGCATGCATGGAAGCATCCTTTCCTAAAGGTAAGGGCCTCGCCTTCGCGTTGAGACCCTTACTGGATAGGGAAGGATGCTTTATGAGAAGACATCTTTTTGGCTCCGCTATTATGTATGAAAAAGAAAAAGGTGAGTGATCTATGAGCAAAGATTATCTGCAAGGGAGTGTATTGGTCAGTCCATCAGAGGAGTTTGTCGAAACACCCTCCATCAAAAAAATTGTTGACCGCTCCATGTCATATCTCCATGCCAATATTCCCGTGCATCTGACTGGCCCAACCGGAACGGGGAAGAGTACACTGGCAATGCATTTGGCGTACAAGCTAAAACAACCCGTTATGCTTCTCTTTGGGGATGAAGAATTTGGAACCTCTGATCTCGTTGGCGATAAGATGGGATATCGCAAGAGCAAACTTGTGGATAATTTCATTCATTCAGTTCTCAAAACAGAAGAAGATGTCTCGCACCGTTGGGTCGATAATCGTTTAACAACCGCTTGTAAAGAGGGTTTTACCCTAATCTATGATGAATTTAATCGTTCAAGACCAGAGGCCAATAATGCCCTCCTCTCCGTGCTGGAAGAAGGCATCCTCACGATTCCACCATCCGAAGAGGAGACTGGTTATATTAAAGTGCATCCCAATTTTCGCATCATCTTCACGTCTAACCCTTACGAATATGCTGGCGTGCATAAGACGCAAGACGCCCTGCTGGATAGAATGGTCAGTATCCATCTTGATTACTTTGATGAGGTGACCGAGCGCGCTATCGTGGCGACGCGCACCGGCGTAACGTCTGAAGATGCCATGAAGATTGTTGGCATTTTGCGCGATTTCCGTCTGATGACGAGTTCCGCGCAGGCAATTAGTATTCGAGCAGGCATTATTATTGGCAAGATTCTCAAGCAAAAAGGCATGCATATCGAGCGCGTCAATCCCTTTGTAACCGATATTTGTACCGATGCTTTGATCTCCGGCAGACACAATAACGAGACGCGTGAGAAAATGCGGCGCATTGTGATTGATCTGATTCAGAAGCATCTTCAGGATGATCTTGTTGCCCACTTGCCCGCTTATGATGAGCAGGAGACGGCACATCGTCTGGAAGCTCTGATCTGAGCGGGCAACGCGGCGATTTGTGCGTGTTCGTATACTAGTAGTGAAATCCTGGATAGCGTATCTGGGAGAGCGTATATGTCCTGGCGAGAGATGCGTCCCGTCCCTGTCTGAGAAGCAGATGCGGTCCATTGCTCGTGGGAAGAGAAAAAGGGAAAAGAAGCTATGCCAGAGAAAAATGAAGATGGGAATATAGAGATTAACTTTGGCGGTGGAAAAATCTCGTTTAGCGGCCTTTTTCAGGGCATTGGCAACGTGATTGACTTAATGTCCAGGATGGAAGAAGAAGGACAAGATGCGGCCAACCAGCAGAAAGAATTCACCAGTCCGAGTGGGCGCGTCAAGGCCGTCTACGGTCTTTCGGTGAAACGGGGACTGGGTGGCAGGCCGACCGTTGAGTCATTTGGCAATGTGAAAAAGACGGCAAAGGGGCCAGTGGTCGAAGAAGAGCGCGAGCCATTGGTCGATGTTTTTGATGAGGCCGAGCAGATTGTCGTGATTGTCGAGTTGCCGGGTGTGGAAGAAGAACATATTCACACCGAGGTGCAGGAGACGAGCGTCACGGTTTCTGCTGCCAATGGCGAGCGCAAATATCATAAAGAGGTTGTGTTGCCCAAAGCCGTTGATGCGGCAACGCTGAGAAGTAAGTATAAAAATGGTGTTTTAGAGATAAGAATTGGCAAGAAGTGATATGGCAGGCATGACCGTTCAACTGAAAGTCGCTGAGGCGAATGCGCGTGATGTGGGGCGCGGCATTGCGCGGATTGACCCCGAGGTGATGGAAAAACTGGGTATCGAAGACTCTGGAGAAGTATTCGCGCTGACTGGTAAGCGTGAAACTGTTGTTAAGATCATGCCCACGTTCCCAGAATTTCGGGGGCGTGGCCTTGTGCAGATTGATGGCATTATTCGCGAAAACGCGCAGATTGGCATTAATGAATCGGGGAAACTTGCCAGAGTAACGGTTGAGAAGGCACGCCGCGTGACGCTCGCGCCTCTCACTGCCGGGCGTAGTGTGGCTTTTGACGGGGCATATCTCTCACGACAGCTGGCTACGGTCCCCGTGACACAAGGGGATAGGATTCAAATTACGCTGCTGGGAGCCAGGAAGCAGGACTTCAGAGTTGTAGGCACGGTTCCTGCTGGTGTTGTGTTGGTGACGCCGCAGACAATGATCTCAATTTCGGGTGAAGGCAAGGCCCCAGAAGCGAAAATGACGTATGAAGATGTGGGTGGTCTGGGCGAACAAGTCAAACGTATTCGTGAAATGATCGAGTTACCGCTACGTTTCCCCCAGATTTTTGCGCGTCTGGGCATTGAGCCGCCAAAGGGCGTGTTGTTGTATGGCCCACCAGGTTGCGGAAAGACATTAATTGCCAAGGCCATTGCTAGCGAGACGGATGCCAATTTCTTGCAGATTTCTGGCCCCGAAATCATGCATAAGCTCTACGGTGAGTCAGAGGCGCATCTGCGTAGCGTCTTTGAGGAGGCACGCAAAAAAGCTCCCTCGATCATCTTTTTTGACGAGCTGGATGCGATTGCCCCCAAACGGGAAGAATTAGGCGGTGAGAAACAGGTTGAGCGCAGAGTCGTGGCGCAACTGTTGGCACTGATGGACGGTTTAGAGGGACGTGGGCAGGTCATTATCATTGGGGCAACGAACCTGCCGGATGCGCTAGACCCAGCTTTCCGTCGGCCCGGTCGCTTTGACCGCGAGATCGTGATTCCTATTCCTGATAAACATGGGCGGCTCGAAATTCTGACCATTCATACCAGAGGAATGCCTTTTGCTAGCGATGTTGATCTGGAGCGCATTGCGTTTTTAACGCATGGCTTTGTAGGTGCTGATCTTTCGGCGGTAGCGCGTGAAGCGGCTATGTATGCTGTGCGGCGGCTGGTTCCTGAAATTGATTTTGAACGAGAGATTGTGCCGGAAGCGGCAATGCTCTCGCTTGAGGTTACGATGGATGATTGTCTCAACGCGTTGCGCGAGATTGAGCCATCAGCTATTCGCGAGGTTTTCACGGAGATTCCTGAAATTGATTTTACCGATATTGGTGGCCTTGAACATATCAAACAAATCCTGATTGAGACCGTGAAGGACCCACTCTATCATCCCGCAGTGTATGCAAAGGCCCATACCCGGCCTGCCAAAGGGATTCTGCTCACCGGCGCACCCGGTACGGGCAAGACCGTACTCGCCAAAGCGATTGCTAAAGAGGCTGAGGTAAATTTTATTGCGATTTCCGGCCCAGAACTGCTTTCTAAATATATCGGTG
>DAICZM010000446.1 GCA_027311145.1 Ktedonobacterales bacterium | reverse complement strand
GTACCATCTCGGAGGCCGTCTCGTCGAGCATGCGCCACATGAAGGTTTCGCCACGGATGAGCCAGTGGACGTGAATGCCCAAATATGCCAGCCACATTACCGTTTCAATCGCATGGACGCCACCACCGATAACTACCGCATCACTGACCTCACTGAGACGGCGGCGCAGGTCCAGGTAGTCTTGCAAGCGGTGCAATATGCAGACTCCATCGAACGTGCGCCCCGGCAACTGTTCCGGCAGACCAGTGGGCGCACTTCCGGTCGCGATCAATAGCTTGCCATAACCAAAGCCACGTCCCCCTGCTAATTCGATATAGTTGCTCTGCGCGTGTATTTTATCAACATGCGCTCCGACCACATGGATGCGCTCGGCACGCTCCGTTCCCGCTGGATAGGCTAGAAGTTGCTCGCGGCTCAACTTGCCAACCGCAAATTGTTTGAGTGAAGGCGTGTTGATGGTGGGGTGAATCTGCTCTGTGACGATGACAATACGCTTGTCTGGGGCCAGATGGCGTGCTTCCACGGCGGCGGTCAAGCCCGCGATACCGTTGCCGATAATGACGATATCAGCACTATCCGCTTGTGAGCGCATTGCATGAGACTGGTATGACGGTGCTATGCTTCTTTCATTCCTCATCATCACGAAAATCCCTTCACTAGAAAACAGATATGTATAGAGATTATGTGGATGTGACACTGCACTCCCATCTAATCTACATCGATTGCATCCAGGACATGTCCCGCTTGCTGAACATAGTAAATATCAGTATGCGCTTTTTCGCGCAGATGTCTTGCCATGTGTGCCTCTTCCAGATGACACCGCTGGCTGCACTCAAAATGCAAGGTTTGTCCATCTGCCATCTTGAGTACAAAGTTCATATTTGGGCTGATTGCGACGATTGTGCCATCGGCATGTTGGACGTTGCCACCATGGACCAGTTGTGGCCCGAGATAAGCAATGCTGCCAATCGTGACCAGGGCCAGACTACTGATAAGCAAGATCACAATAATCGCTGCTGTGATGCGGGGAAAAGCCATTTTCTCTCTTCTATCCTAAACAAGAACGAAAACACGTGTCATGTGATTTTCTTGGCATGAACACGGCCCCAATACATTGACATCTACCTATGCTATTGTATATCAAGATATTTCGCTCGTAGGCACTATAAGGGGTAAATTAGCCCGAATGTCTTATACTTCAGGCTATTTTTGCGCATTAGCCATTTTTGCAACCGAGGGCAGAGATGATGTAGGCGTAGCCGCACATGTCGGGATGCATAAGGTCCCGTTGGGCCTGTGCAAATAGGGTATCGAAAGCTGCCGCGTCTAGCATGCCTGCTTGCATGAGGGGTCGTTTGAAGTGAGGAATAGTCTTGAGTAGCTCGCGCACAAATTCTCTGGCTGTGGGTGTGTTGCCAATGCCGAGATCGACCGCATAGAGTGTATAAGAGACGTTGGTTAGCCCGCTAGCGAGCATTCTACTGTACAGGTGTGAGCTATTGCTAAGCGGTATATGCTGTTCCGATGAGGCACTTAGAGACGTGGAGGGCTGTGCGATCAGTTGCATCAGGTGATTGAATGCTGCGCTAGAAGTTAAACCATGTTCAAATTCGATCAGGTTGAGCCAGCCGCCGGGACGCAAGACGCGTGTCAGTTCGTTGATGACATTAAACCAGCCGTTGGGCGGTATAAAGATGGCAGAGCGCATATGTATGAGGTCAAAATGGTTGTTCGGAAAGAGCAGTGGCACGGTCGCATCCATTGCTTGAAAGGTCACACGGCTGACGCCGTTTACTCGTGCTAAGAGTGTTGCGCGGCGCAGCAAGTTTTCTTCAATGTCAATACCGATGATATGGACATGGGGATAAGCTCTGGCAACATCTTGCACCCATCCTCCTACATTGCTGCCAACATCCAGGATGGTGTGGATTTCCTGCATCGGTAGCGTTTGTGGAATGGGGCCGCCCAGGAGTGTCGTGTAGTAGCGGTGATAGATGAGATAGGTTGTATAGTCAGTCCCGTCTGGGCTGATTTGCTCACTGAAGGGGGCATGGTACTCAGGCTGTTCCATCTGCAAGTGCGCCTTCCTGGCTTATGTCTGTTGCCGTGAATAGGGGTTTTTGCCCAACTGTTGTAATGAGCATGCCAGTGCCACAAAAGCCTATGTCTTGCACTTCGTGCCGTATTTGTGCGAGCAGTTCGTGCATTTCTGTCTGTGTGAGAACACCTTGCCGCACGAGAAAATGCGCGGCTGATGCGTTGGCAAACAGATGGAGAATAGTTTGATTGTGAAGTTGATTCTCTTGCTGCTTGCCAAGATCAATGGGAGTCAATGTATAGTGAACGTCAGCATAGTCGGCCTGCCTGAGTAAGCGTGGGAAAAATACAGCGGGGGTAAAGGGTCTACTATCGCTTGAGATAGAGCATTGGGCCTGTTGCAGTGTCTCGCGTAAAAGGTGCAAAAAATGCAGTGAGGCAGGACTAGAGTTTGGGCCGATCTCAAAATCGCTGAGGATGATATAGCCGCAGGGGCGTAAGAACGAGCGAAGTTCAAGGAGCAAGGCCGGCCAGGCTTGCAAGGGGATACGGGTAATTGGACGCTGCATATGGATGATATCGAATGACGCAAGTGGATAGGGTGGACGTTTACCAAGCGTATAGGGTGCGAAATGCACATTGGGGACATTCGCAATGCGCGCATTTTCGCTGGCGATGCGAATGAGTTGTACGTCGCTATCGAGGCCAATAATTGCTATCTGCGGATAGGCTTTGGCGAGATCAATCGCCCATGCACCGCAGCCGCAGGTGATATCAAGGACGCGCTGTGCTTCCTCACCAGGAACAGTGATGGGAAATAGACGACAACTCTGACGTAGAAATAGGCGATGTAGTTGGCGGAGATGTGTTGCCTCTGCCATTGCCTCGACTGCTGAAAGTGGAGGACGTATCCCTTGCCCGTGCTGTGTTTCTGCCATGTCTCTTTGCCTGCTTTGTGAAAATAGTATTAGGGTTGTTTGTACGGCTTACGTCCATAGGTTGAGATTAACATGCTCCAACCACAAAAATCTGCCGCTTGGCATTCTTGATTGGCTTGAGCCATGAGCTTGTCAAATTTTTCCGCACTAAGAATGTTTTGTTGTAACACAAGCTGTCTCGCCATCTTTGAATACTGCATAATCGTGGCGAAAAAGTGGCGGCCAGCAGTCCCACTCATAAAACCAATGTCGATGCTATCTAGATCATAAGCGACTTCATGTAAGCCTGCCTGTATGAACATGCCGTACAGCCGTTGGGCCACCCCCAAAGAGGTTCCGGTCGTATCGAGTGAATGGTGTAGCTGTTTCATCGCTTGCATGGTGGCATCGTGTAGTGCCATAAAGGCGGGACTGGATGTCTCATAATAATCGGCATCGACAATGACCAACCAACCGCCAGGACGAAGGGCGCGCATCCATTCTCGAATCACCTGAGGCCAGAGATGAGGTGAGAGAGAGGTTGTACGGAAACGGGTAAATATCAGATCAAGGTAGTTATCGGGTATCGGCAATGCCTGCCAGTGGTCAACTTTGCGCAATTCGATTTGATGCATACCGCTCAAGTTGCGTCTCACAATGGCATGGTGTAGCGCGTTCGCATCGGTTTCTATGCCATAACAGCGCAGGCGTGTGTGGCGGCGTGCCAGATCAAACAGCCACTCCCCTGTACCACAACCGAGATGTAGCACGCGTTCCATGGCTTGTACCGGGATGCAGTACGGGTAGAGCCGACCTTCTTGCTCTTGAAGAATAAATTGGTGATACTTGTGGCTATTGTTTGTGAAATACTTCAGCAGGTCATGTGGTATCGTGGCTTGCTCATTGCTCTCATCGCTATTGTATAGTTGTGTCATGCCGATTCAGCCTTTCACTGCTGTTGCTGAGATCATCATACCCGTGGCACAATAGTCAATCGCGGCAATATCTTTTTTCTTCTGTTCTAGCAGGGCGTCAAAATCGGTTGCTGTGACTAAGCCATATTGTACTAGCAGCTCTTTGCTTTGGCGCATTTCTTGTAAAAAATACTGGCTGCTTGCGCGCCCGGCGGCATTGTTGAAACCACCATAGTTAATTGGGAACAGCTTGTATTGGAT
>DAICZM010000445.1 GCA_027311145.1 Ktedonobacterales bacterium | reverse complement strand
TGATGTGCTAGTAGGGGGGGTGTGCGTAACGCTTAGCTCGTTACACGGACCACTCCGGTGTGGTCAACGCGGTGGCATGGTCGCTAGATAGGACGTGCATCGCCTCCGCTGCGTGTGAGGGAACGGTGTACCTGTGCAAACTGTGTAAGAGATGGAAAGGCAAGCAGCTCTCTATAGGTGGTTAGCCGCCGACTGACGCAGATCGGCCAAGCGCCCCTCGGCCAGTGTTAAGATCGCTTGTGCCGCTTTATGCTCTGGTTGGACGATCAGAAAATCTTTCAGATCTTGCATCGCTTCGTGTACTGCTACAAACGATGTACACGAGGAGAAAAGCCGTTCATAGTGCTGCTGGGCCTCTGCGATCTCCCCCTGGAAGAGCAGGTAGAGTGCCATATTGAAGGCATTGCGCTGATTATCCGGTGACTGTTGGAAACGCGCTTTTGCAAGGCGTAGGGCGTGCGCAATATCGGCTCGCATGTTTTCGGTATTGCCCATCAGCAAATGGACTTGCGCTTGGTCGTACCAGGTCCAATCACCGTTTGCGTCTAGGACGAGAGCGCAGTCAAAGTCAGCAAGAGCCAACTTATACTGTGCTTGTAGGCGGTATACCTCGCCGCGACGTGCAAAAGCCCAGGCATCGGTAGCGTCGAGAGTGAGGGCACGATCTAAGTCTGCCAGGGCTAGCTCGTACTGTCCCTGGACGCGGTAAATCTCGCCTCGATGGGCCGAAGTCCAGGCATCGGCATCGTTGAGGGCAAAAGCGCGTTCAAAATCAGCGAGAGCTTGCTGGTAGCGTCCCTGTAGGCGGTACATCTCGCCGCGCCGTGCAAAGGCCCAGGCATCGGTAGCATCAAGGGTGAGCGCGCGCTCAAAGTCGGTGAGGGCTAGCTCATAGCGTCCTTGTAGGCGATGCAGTTCGCCGCGAGAAGCAAAAGCCCAATCGAGTGTGTCATCGAGAGCCAAGGCACGCTCAAAGTCGGCGAGAGCTTGTTCATACTGCTGCATATGCTGATAAGTTTGGCCGCGAGAGGCAATTGCCCAGGCGTATCTGTCATTGAGGGCGATGGTACGATCAAAGTCAGTAAGAGCTTGCTCATAGCGTCCCTGCACACGGTGTAGCTCTCCGCGAGAAGCAAAGGCCCAATCGAGTGTGTCATCAAGGAGCAGAGCGTAATCAAAGTCAATGAGGGCTAGCGTATAGCGTTCTTGGAGACGGTATACCTCACCACGAGAAGCAATGGTCCAGGCGTTTCTGTCATCAAGGGCGATAGCACGGTCCAAGTCAGCGAGAGCCAGGTCATAGCGTCACTGCACACGGTGAACCTCGCCGCGGTGAGCAAAGGCCCAGGCATATGTATCGTTAAACGTCAAGGCATAGCTTAAGTCAGCGAGAGCTGGTTCATAGAGGTGCATATGCTGATAGGTTTGGCCGCGGGAAGCAATGGTCCAGGCATTCTTGTCGTCAAGGGCGATGGAGCGGTTGAGGTCGGTGAGAGCTAGTTCATAGTATCCTTGGACACGGTACACCTCGCCGCGATGAGCGAAAGCCCAAGCGTTCTTGTCATCGAGGGCAAGGGCGCGGTCCAGATCAGCAAGCGCGAGATCATAGCGTCCTTGCACGCGGCGCACCTCACCGCGTGCTGCAAAAGCCCAGGAGTAGGTATCATTCAGAGCGAGGGCGTGGTTCAAGTCAGCGAGAGCCAGTTCATACTGCTGCATATGTTGATAGGTTTGGCCGCGAGAAGCAATGGTCCAGGCATTTTTGCTATCGAGGGCAAGGGAGCGTTCAAAGTCAGCGAGAGCCAGCTCATAGCGCCCCTGGGCACGATGGATCTCACCGCGAGAAGCAAACGCTCTGGCATCGTTGTCGTCGAGAGTGAGCGCACGGTCCAGATCAGCAAGAGCTGCTTTATAGCGTCCTTGCAGGCGAAGTAGTTCTCCGCGCGAAGCAAAGATTTTAGCATCGTTGTCATCAAACGCGATGGCACGGTTGAGGTCAGAAAATGCTTGTTTGTAGTGTCCTTGTAGCCGGTGTAGTTCTCCTCGTTGTGCAAAGGCATAGGCTTTTGCCGATGTGGAGAGTTCAGGCATTGAGCAAAGCTGCTCAAAGAACGCAAAGCTATAGGAGAGAGTGTCTTGGAGCATATGCTGAATCTGTTGATGTAAGAAATGCAACACGTGCTTTTGCTGTTCCGTTGCCTCATCGTCAACATCATTGTCAGATAGTGAAGCGGCAAATACAAGCGCACATGATGGGAGATGTCGTAGAGCCATGACGAGCAAACTAACAACCTCTCCCCAATGGGCTTCTGGGTTAGCGGCAAAGCTGTGGTAGAGGTAGAAACGGGTTGCTTGTTGCCATTGTATTGACGTCCATTGTGTCTGCTCGTTGGCGTATGGCTGTCGTTGTGTGTCAAAGTGTGCGGCTAAGGTAGCATGGAGATGTCGATAGCGTGGATTATGCTGACGTTGGTGACGTAAGATCAGTAAACGCACGACAGGATGATAGCACCAGCCGTTTGTTGTGTGTTGCACAAAGGGCATGTTCTGGAGCCATGTCAGGGCATCTTGAACGGAAAGCGCGGGCATGTCGGCAGAGAGTTTGGAGAGGATATCGAGGTCGAAGGTGCGTGGAAGCGCGGCGCGTAAGGCGATATCACGTAGGGCAGGGTCTGTGATCCAACTCAAAAAGTGTTCCACGAGATCGTCGGTTGGTAGCTCTTTGTCTGTGACCATGCTGGCGGGAGCAGCCAGAAAGCTCATGAGTATGGGCAGGCGATTGGAGAGCTTCAAGATGATGTGACGGTGTTTTGCGTCTTTGATTGCGCGTGCATCCAGAAAAGCTTCGGCCTCTGCTGAGGTAAAGACATCTAATGTGACGATCTGAGTCATATGACGCAGAGGGTCCCAGGCGGCTCCTGGCGGAGTGCGTCCTGTAAACACGAGACAGACATCGAGCGAGGGACGATAGTCGCGCAGGCGCAAGAGCCAATCTAGCAGTTCCTGTGGTGTCCCTTCAAAATTTTCAAAACAGAGCAAGACGCGCTGTTTCTGGGCGAGATCGTTTAAGTCAGCAAAGAAAAGTGGTGTTAGTGTTGCCAGTGGGTCACAGAGCAGCAGCAGTTCATCCTGATTAGGGAACTGCTCCGCCAGATAGTTGCGCCATTCCCCAGCCTGCGCGCTCACTGTATCGTGAGCGAGTAGGTCTAAGCCTTTGCGCACACCAAACTGGATATTGTTGGGCGCGAAGACAGTACGAACCGACGAGCGTCCGAAGAGCGCGGCAAGTTCCTGTGGAGTCTGTGGGTTGTGTTCGATCTCCGCTAATTTCTGGCGATAGAGCATGTACCGTTGCTCAAAGGTGGTGAGCGGGTGTCCCTGGTCTGAAAATTGCTGAGCCAGATGATTGAGCATTGTGGGTATATCGTGTTGCTGCTCATTCGTCTCTGCGCAGACAAAGCCATTGGTAGTAGCGATCTCTTGATAGTGGTCCAGCAGTGTACTCTTCCCTGCACCAGCCTGGCCCGTGATATAGAAGATCTGACGGCGCGGAGCTGCGGCAAGCAACTCGTC
This sequence comes from Ktedonobacterales bacterium, assembly GCA_027311145.1. Taxonomy (GTDB): domain Bacteria; phylum Chloroflexota; class Ktedonobacteria; order Ktedonobacterales; family Ktedonobacteraceae; genus DTNP01. Next base: position 575 of record DAICZM010000445.1, on the reverse strand, counting down.
ACGGAATAGAGTCAATTCGTGTGTGCGCCCGGCAAAACGTGCCGTTTCTTTGGCCTGTCTCAGATCATTGCTGGTTTGCATGATACGCTTCCCCTCTTCTACGGAATAGTTGAATTCTATGAGCTAGAACTAGCTTTAGTATAACATAGACAAGCAGGCATGCCTGAATTGGGTAAAGTATATAGGAAAAAAGGAGCTAGAGTGGAAGATTGAAGCTGCATGAGTATATTATTGTGATGTGTTATATTGTGCTATATGCCATTGCATACATTTCTTTTTCACCTCTTCAATGAATCTCTTTTCTTCCAATGTGAGGTCAACATCATAAGGTGGCAAGGCAATAAAATTCAAAAGTGCGACGAGGCCCGGCTGACCAGAAGGCTTTGCCAGCATATGGGGCGGAGAGAGCTGTGCACACAGTTCGTTGACGAAAAGCAGCGACGATCTTCCTAGTGAGGATAGACGCGGGTGTGGGTAAGTCGGATGAAGCCGGAAGAGCAGAAGTGCAGGCAGAAAATATTATAAAAAGTAATATACCTGAAAAATGCAAGGAACGATAGAATATGTATTTTATC
>DAICZM010000444.1 GCA_027311145.1 Ktedonobacterales bacterium | reverse complement strand
GATACTGACAATACTACCACTATTGGTATTCTTTACATTATCGTTAATAATTGCTTGTAACGCCTTATTGATGGAGGTAAAGGTAGCATCGCTTGTCTCATAATCGGAGATATTGGCAGTGGGTGTCAAGCCCATGAGCGTTTCAACATCAAGGGTGGCCTCTTCGCCAGGACTCGGAGGTGTGTTCATGTCAACCACTTTCAGATGACCTCGATAGTTCATGCACGCTGCATAATTTTGGACATCCGCTTTGGCAAATCCATCGATTTCGACCAGATTAATAGTAATCCCCTCGCCAGTCAAGCCGGATTTATAAAACTGATCGTAGCCATAGAAGTGAGCGATCGCCAGTGGGCTTAACACATTTTGGTTAAGGTTACAATCAAGTGATGTGCTGTTTTTCGTGTTCTGGCCTGCTTGAGAAGCCATACCTGTTCCCACTGGCTGGCTATAACTATCCAATCCGGTGATCGCCAGGATTCTATCAACGATAAAGGCTGGCACACGGGGGTTACTAGTCGGTGCATAGAAGGTGCGCCCATTGAGTTGATGGAGGAGAAACTGAAGCTGAAATACCTGGGCAAAGGCTTTCGCATTGCCATCAATAGTGAGAACGGTATGCAGCTTATTGAGATTCAGCGTCGCATCTTGTATGCCATAGACATGTTTGATCTGCTGATACTCGCTATCATTAATCCCCAACTGATTAGCATCATTAGCCAGGTTTTGCCCCGGCGTACTTTGTAGCTTATTCAGTTCCTGTTGCGTCACGCGGAAGGTAATGCTCACATGAAGGATAGTATTGGCTGGTAGTGGCCCGACGACGGGAGCATTGAGGGCCGTTGGTGGAAGATGCAAGTCAAAGGTTGTCCAGGTAACAGGTGGAAATGTGGGCAGCGGTGTTGGGGTGGCTACGACGACCTGTTGAGGGCCGCCGCAACCAACCAGCAAAATTAAGAGGAACACTGACGCGATTCCACTGACCCAGGCGCGCTGCCGCTGCACTTCTACGAAGTGGCGTATCAGGAACATACTCAACCCTCTCTTTTGCTCAATGCTAGCATGTGGCTCCGCCAGCAACACAGTCTGTGTAATTGCCGCTGCCATCGACCGCTACGACATGCAACATGGTCGGGTCAGTGACGGCGAGAGAGGCAGTCCAGGTTCCAGTGGTTGTTTGAGTCGCAACAACTGTTTGGAAGGTACTCCCATCGGTCCCTACGGCTGAGGTGAGATAAAAAACGACGCTGGTCACACCTGCGATGCCACTAGTGCTGCCATCACTGTCATCCTGAACACCAGTAACTTGCACGGTATTCGCGTCAACAACAGTGGGTGGATTCATAGTGGGGGCCTGCGTATCCGCCGTAGCGGGAGGCGTATACGGTGTAGCAGCGGAATCTTCAAGAAAATCGAGTGTGTAGTAGTCACCGAAGGAACCGCCCGTTGCGATGCCAATGCCCACCCAAGTATAGTGACCAGGCAAGGTATCTACACCAGCATTATAGCCCAAAATATTTTGGCGATGCCCCCAGTTAGAGCTAGAATCCTGATACATGAACGTATAGACTGCGTCAGCAGGAGTCCCACCGCCAGGAACATTGCTAGCACCAGCATAAATATCCTCTCCGCAGCAATTCGTATTGTGCCCCTGAACCGCCGGGTTTACCATGACACGACTAATGGAGTCATTTTTCCCGCCTGGTTGATTGATCGGGCTGGGGTGAGCAAAATAGTTATATTGCGCGAATTCTTTGCTATGGTTAGTGCTGATCTGGGAGAGCAATATACTGTCTAACTGCAATGCCCCCAGGCCACGGTCCTGACGCTCAGCATTGAGCAACATCAATGTTTGCGCCTGCGGAGTAGCGGCATCATAGGCGGCAGGATCAATATTCAAGGAGACATTGCATCCCTCCTGTTGCCGGGCACTGCTGAAGGTGGCAATCACGTTGGCTCCCGTGTCGAACGCGGTATTCGGGACTGTTACGTCAGCGGGGAGTGTACCTTGAGGGGTACAGGTGTTGTGTTTCTTGACCTGCACTGTAGACGTTGCTTGACTGGTAGAAGCACCAGTACTCCCGCAAGCCGACAAGAACATAACAAGTAGCACTAACACAAGGGTAACTGGGAGATGTGACTTGCCAGCTATGCGCCGCCCATTGCCAGATTGTTTGGGCCTATGTACATGCTTAACCATGCAAATATCCTTTCTAGGGTCTACTTAAGAAGGTTGGGCTGAAAGATGAAGCAGAAGGACTAGTGATAATCCTTACCGAGAGTGTAACATAGTTTACTAAAATAGTACAGATTAATGGGGCTATCCCCGTTTAACACTCCTGTCCCAACGCTCCATAAAAAGAAGAAGTTCCTGTTAGCTACCTATGGTAAAATAGGCCCATTAGGCCCATAACGAAGGCTTTATCAAGCAGAGACAGTTCATTCGCTCTGTCTGTTGCTTTTCATCCACGCCTGCAAAGATACAGCAAAACACAGTCAGATTACCGTTCTCAGCACTTAAAATCACTTTTTTATACATACTTTTTCTCTATTAAATCCGTAACACCGTCAATATGGGAAATGTCCCATTGAAATGCTTAAATACCTCAACAGTCCCTGGCTCCGCCCTATCAATCAGTACCGTTACATACGCAATCGCATGTAACGGTACAAATACTTCTTGACAATCGCCAGAAGATAAGTTATATTCAGTAATACTGAACCGCTATTCCCCTTAGGCATAGCGGAGTCAGTAAAACACATGGTTCTCTTCAAGTGAGTGCAACGGCCACAGAACGCTGCAAACGGTTGAAGGCCATCATTTTCAGGTCTTTCCTTCCTCTCGCATAGAATTAGACAAATGTATCAATGAAGCGATGCATAGTCCTTCTACAAAAAGTCGCTTCTTTGCTTGTCAGAGCGTCTGAGCAGAATGACATGGGGGTGTCCGTACTGCTAGGCTCAAAAAAGAGGAAGGAAGTTCCGCGCATGCCATTTTACTAAATACCCCCTCTTGAAATTCTTTGAAAGCATGGTCAGATTCCCTCTCATTGCAACATCTGACCACATTTTCGCAGTATTCCAAATACCAGGTATACATGAAAGAAAAAGGAGATGTCATGAATGCACGTCCTCTGGGGCGACGAAAACCTGTTCAACGACTGATCGGGACAATGATGCTACTCTGTTGTGTGACCGGACTCTTCGTAGCCTCTCCGCTCTTTACACCAACTTCTATTGCCTTTGCCGCTACACACAGTCTAAACAACGCCGTGGGAGCAGCACCATTAGCACCATCCAGTCAACCTAACTTTGGTCCCAATGTCTACATTTTTACGCCTAGCACGCCACAGAGCCAGATTCAGGCAACAGTCAACGCAGTGGCAAACCAACAAATCTCCAACCAGTTCGGCACGCAACGCTACGCGCTGCTGTTCGCGCCAGGTACCTATGGTTCCAGTACCAATCCCCTCAACTTTCAGGTCGGCTACTACACTACTGTAGCAGGTCTCGGCCTCTCTCCCAGCAATGTCGTCATCAACGGCTCCATTGATGTCTATAACCAGTGCTTCGGTTCTGGCAACTGCATCGCCCTCGACAACTTCTGGCGATCACTGTCGAACCTGACCATCAACGTGACTACACCCAACGCGGGTTGCTACTCTGGCGAATTCTGGGCCGTCTCGCAGGCCGCCCCAATGCGTCGGGTTCAAGTGAATGGGCAGATCACCCTGATGGACTATTGTACGTCTCCATCATTTGCAAGCGGTGGTTTCATCGCCGACTCAGCGTTTGCTGGTGGCACAGTAATCAACGGCTCGCAGCAGCAGTGGCTGGTCAGAAACAGCCAACTTGATGGCTGGACCAATGGCGTCTGGAACCAGGTGTTCTCAGGGGTTGTCGGTGCGCCCGCTCAATGTTTTCCCAGTCAGCCATCGTGCGGCCCATACACCACAGTTGCGGCCAGCCCCGTGACACGCGAAATTCCCTATCTGTATATGGATGCCAATGGGCAGTATAATGTCTTTGTACCGTCAGTGCAGCACAATTCTGTGGGCACATCGTGGTCCAGTGGCACAACATCTGGCACATCCATCGCCATCAAAAAGTTTTTCATTGCCCAGCCAACGGATTCCGTGGCGACAATCAATAA
>DAICZM010000443.1 GCA_027311145.1 Ktedonobacterales bacterium | reverse complement strand
CTCCACAACCAGGCGGCTCCACTCATCAACCAAAGCAATATCTTCGTGCAACAATTGCCAAAAAGGATGGCAGCCGAGCGTGTCGAGATGAGGAATCATTGCCAGGTCTTCCAGTTGATACAAGTCTTGTGGCAATAGCACCACTGCCGTCCTTACATCAACATCGGCCTGCTTGACAGTCGCAAAGAGTTCACCTAGAAAGTCTATCATTGAACGACGGCGAAAGCGCGGGAGGTCTGTCACATCAGGGCACAGTGCCCGACATACAGAGCAAAAACACGTGATATCGGGTCCACGTGGCTCATCGATCAAAATACCACTAATCGCATAATCCTTCACATAATGAGCAATTTCTTTAAACAGCCAGGAACGAAAGGCTTCATGGTTAAAACAAGAAATATCGTGATAGCGTCCGTGTCGGTCTTTGACACGCGATTGCGGATGATGAAATGTATACCAGCTTGGCATGAACGAAGGGCCAGCAAAAAGGTTGCCGTATCGTCCCAAGCTAAGATACACGTTGAGACCTGCATCCTGGGCCAGACGCAAGCCACGCTCCAGATCACGTGACCAACGTGGTTCTTCCTGTTCATGGATGGCATAAACAAGGCTAGTTGCTCCTGTTGCCCGTATTAAACCAAAATCTCTTTTGACCGTTTCGGGATTTAGCAGCGAATGAAAATACGCGACGGTTATATCCATCTCACCTATCTCTTGATTCCACGTACTAACAACACGTTGAAGTTCCCTGAAAAACTCAACTGCGACGTTATGCGACCAGGGCAATATGCTGATGACGCCTCTACCGCAACACGCTTCAGGACATCGGGTATCACAGTAGCAAACAACAAAACAAGCATTCCCAGCAAAAAAAATATCTACATATGCATAGATGACAGTATATCATACACAATGGCTTATACTCAGCAAGACAGGGATTTTCGGGCTACTCTGCGCCAAACAGCGCAGTGGTAGCACATTCAACGCTGAAGAAAAGAACGACACGTGCTATTTTCTATCCCCTTTCAGTCATGTTTCTGGCGTTGAGCTTGACAAGTCCTCTGTATTACAGCACAATGCAGCCATGAGTCACTCACAGTATGTACATAGCACTGGCGACATCTGTTTTGTTCAGTCCTATGCGAAAATCAACATCACGCTCGACGTGTTAGGGCGTAGAGCGGACGGTTATCATGAACTGGCAACCATCATGCAGACGGTTGATCTTTATGACACCCTTTGCCTGAGTAAAACTACTGATAATCGTGTGCATATCGCTTGTACACAGCCGGAGCTGAATACCGAGGACAATCTGGCAGTACGTGCAGCCGAGGCCGTGCGCCGCACACTCTCCCTAACACAAGGGGTTCTCATCGAGCTGCACAAACGCATCCCTACGGCAGCCGGGCTGGGTGGGGGGAGTAGCAATGCCGCTGCTGTCTTGCTTGCACTACAGCACTGGTGGCAACTCCAAATATCCCCAACGGAGCTGCTCACCTTGGCCGCTTCACTTGGCTCCGATGTGCCCTTTTTCTTGCAAGGGGGGCTGGCTCTTTGTGAAGGACGCGGCGAACGCATCACACAGTTACCGCAACACTGGCCCACATCGCTGCGTTGGCTACTACTGCTCAAGCCTGCTATCGGTGTCTCAACAGCAAGCGTCTTTCGTGCGCTGTCACCCGACGACTACACCGACGGAAGCTTTAGCCAAGCTGCACGTACTGCATTGCATACAAGGGGTGAACTTCTGCCTGCATACCTGCATAATGCCTTAGAGCGAGGGGTTCTCGCTCATTATCCAGAAGTCGCGCTGGCTCGTGAAGCCATGCTTCAAGCGGGTGCGCCTCTGGTACGTCTCTCCGGCAGTGGCCCAACGCTGTTCGCACCTTTCAATACCCTCGCACATGCCACGCACGTGCAACAGCAACTACACGCACAAGGCTACGAAGTATACCTCTCGCGGGCCATTCATCCTGCGGGCGAGACGGTTTGTTTATTCTAACGATAGAGAGCTAAGGAGGCTTAACCGTGAGCGATCAAGACTTATACTACTGCGTGAAATGCAAAAAAAAGACTGAGCTGAAAGACGCTCAACGCATCACGATGAAGAATGGCAAACCCGCTTTGCGTGGTCAATGTACTGTGTGTGGGACCACAGTCAATGCCATCTTAGGGGCAAGCAAAAAAGCGTAGTGCGCCGCTCGTCAGTCACACCACAAGGCCAGGACAACCATAGGACGCTCATTGTCGTACCATCACATGTGGCTGTCCTGGCCCCTTTTCTCTTCTCGCGCACAATACCATCCCCCATTGCGTTACCAATCTCGACTTCTTCCATCTACTCTGCTATAATCGCAACGAAAAAGATCGACGAATAGCATCGCTATTACCATAGGATGGAGGATTTACGCCCCTGCGCCAATCTATTATTACACTACTCAGTACGCTCTTGCGTTTTCCCTTTGCCCTGCTTGACCATCTCACACGCCCCTTCACACAACGGGCATGGCGGCATCCTCAGCGTATCGTTGTTCTCAAGCCTTGTTGCCTGGGTGACCTCATCATGACAACACCGCTGCTGGATGTCATCCGACAACACTACCCAGATGCCACGATCACCTATGTCGCTGGGTCATGGTCAAAGGTTATTCCCGAACATCATCCCGCTGTTGATCGTGTGCTTGACTGTGGCACGGTCGGCATCCCTGGTCGCTATAGCATCGCTGAATATTTCAAACTGGCCCGAACACTTCGGCATGATCGTTTTGATCTTGCCTTCGTACTTGATCGCTCACCCATGCTCACCTTGCTACCCTGGCTAGCCGCCATTCCACGCCGTGTCGGTCCTGATAGCATGGGACGTGGCTTCTCACTCACCGACCGTGTTCCCGTCTCAACTTCACCCACGCATCTACAACACCAAGCCGAGATCTATCTCGATCTGGCACGCGCTATCCATCTGCCCATTAACCATCCCCGTATGCGCTTCATCCCTACAGCTGAAGAACAGCACACCATTCAGCACAACACGCTGCCCATAGTCGCGGTTTTCCCCGGTGGCGGAAGTAACCCCGGCATGGAACTGACAGTGAAACGCTGGCCCTTATCACGCTATCGCGAGCTTGTCCGCCGTTTAGTGAACGAGCTTGGCGTACACGTACTACTGATTGGCGGCAAAGACGACCATGCCCTCAACCAGCAACTGCTAGACGGCCTTGATGTCGCTCCCGCTAGCGTCCTCAATCTGGCCGGCATGACCACCTTTGGACAATTAGCTGCTCAACTGGCTGCATGTACGCTCTTTATCGGCAACGATAGCAGCCCAATGCATCTAGCCGCGGCAGTACATATTCCCGTCATCGCCATTTTTGGGCCGACCAGCCCACAGGAATATGGCCCGTACCCTCTCGACGATCCCCAACATTGCGCGCTTTGGCGTCATCCGACCGGCCAGCCTTGTTTCTTCCTGGGCAAAATGCAACCGTGCGCCAACTGCACCTGTATGCAAGCTGTCACGGTCGATGACGTCTGGCAAGCAGTGCTACGCCTCATCCCACACACGCAGAGCAGCGAGGTGTGCCAATGAAAAGCCTGCTACGCCTTCTCATGCTTGCACTCATACGTCTGCTTGGCGCATTAGGTGCATGGCTGACTGCACGTGCCCAACGCACACAGCAACAACATCTCGACACCCCCCGCATCCTGCTTGTTCGCCCAGACCATCTCGGAGATCTCGTCCTTACCACGCCTGTGTTGCAGGCACTGCGCAACACCTTGCCCCAAGCCCACATCACCATGATGGTTGGTCCCTGGTCAAGCGAGATCGTTGCACGCCATCCCGCGCTTGATCGCGTGATTACCTGTTCTTTTCCAGGCTTCCGTCGTACCGCACAAAACGCACTCGCGCCCTATCTACTACTCTTTCGTACAGCCCAACAGCTACAGCGTGGCAAGTATGACCTTGCCATTAATCTACGCCCCGATTTCTGGTGGGGAGCCGCGCTCCTCTATCTCACGCGCATCCCACGCCGCATCGGCTACGCGCTCGCACCAGCCACACCCTTCCTAACTGATGCCGTCGCTTTTACTGCCGTAGAACATGCCAGTGTCTCAAACCTGAAACTGGTGAGTGCTGGCCTACAATCGCTTGGACAGCCGCAGCTCAGCAC
>DAICZM010000442.1 GCA_027311145.1 Ktedonobacterales bacterium | reverse complement strand
CAACAGGGTCGTATGGCTTGAGAACTCAGCTCAACGCTATTTTTCGAGAACAACAGCCATACCGTTGTAGCATTAGGCGTCTCATGAGTACTTGTCGCACACGTATTTTTCTGTTAAAATAGAACAAAGGTTCTGCTACATTAAGGAGTTTGTACATGGCAAGCGGTAGCTACGCCGACAAATCGGTAACGCGCGAACTTTCGCAAAACACGACGCCCATTCCCTTGCGGGCGACGCGGCAGCTTCCTGCGCTTGTTACCGAGGATGATATACAAGAATCATCTTCCCTGGCGTTAAAGCCATCCAGTCAGGTTGTACAACAATCAGCTTACTCTGAACCCAAAACTATTAGCTTAGAGCCAAGAAGGCGTATCGTAGATGAATACGCTCCTCCCGCGCCTCTTCCTCTAGAACGTCATCGTTTCTGGCTCAACCCACTCGTGATTTGCCTGGTGTGTGTAGTTGTTGGTCTAGGCGTTCTCTTATCGGCAGGCATCTTCCAACATGCCGGCGATCCGCAGTTGGTTAATTTTACAGGCGGTAAAGTTTATTCGGTGCAGGTTGGAGGTAGCCTCGCCAATACATGGCAGGCGAATGGCCCCTTGCAGCCCAAAGTTCCGATCATCCCCAGTTCTGGCCCCTACTCTGTCTTGGGACAACCCACGCTTACCGCCGATTTTATCAATCGCGTCTTGGCAAACTACAATTCGCCCGCCGCCGGCAAGGGGCAAGCACTCTATAATCTGGGCATACAATATGGCATTGACCCAGCTTTCGCGCTAGCCTTCTTCTTCCACGAAAGTGCTTTCGGCACACAGGGCGAGGCGCGTGTGAGCCTTTCATTGGGCAATCTACGTTGCATTCCCAATTTTAAGTGCCAGGATGGCTATGCCTGGTTCCCCAGCTGGGAGTCCGGCTTTCAGGCCTGGTATAGTCTAATTCGCAATCTCTATGTAGCCCAGTGGGGCCTAACGACCGTGAGCCAGATCATCCCACGCTACGCTCCACCGAGCGATAACAATAACGATAGTGCCTATATCGGTTCGGTCGAGCATTCTATTGATGTCTGGCATGCCGGACAACTACAGCCATAACTCCACTCCCACTGATTGGCAACAGATGCTCATTTTCGTACATGTATCACAAGGTTCCCGCTTCCGTGCGCGAACCTTTCACATTACAAGGCAGAAAATTTCATGGAAGAGTCATATCCACATGTGCAGTTAGCGGAAGTGACAATTGCCGAGCTACAAGCCGCCCTACAGGATGGTCACTTGACCTCGCTGCAACTCGTCAATATGTATCTACAACGCATTCAGGCTATTAATCGACAGGGACCATGTATCAACGCGCTAGCAGAGATCAACCCTGACGCTCGTACTATCGCGCAGCAACTCGATCAGGAGCGCAAGGAGCGCGGGCCACGTGGCCCACTCCATGGCATTCCACTGCTCCTCAAAGACAATATCGCTACAACCGACCGTATGGAGACAACGGCTGGTTCATTAGCCCTGGTCGGGATACGTCCAAAGCGTGAGGCTTTTGTGGTTCAGCAGCTACGCGCTGCCGGCGCGATTATACTGGGCAAAGCCAATCTAAGCGAGTGGGCAAATTTTCGCTCCAGCCATTCCAGTAGCGGCTGGAGTGGGCGCGGCGGGCAGGTACTCAATCCCTACGTACTCAATCGCACGCCCTGCGGTTCAAGTTCCGGCTCAGCAACAGCGGTCGCGGCGGGTCTCGCGGCCGCCTCGCTCGGCACGGAGACAGATGGCTCCATCCTCTGTCCCGCCAATATGAACGCGGTAGTGGGCATCAAGCCAACGGTCGGCCTGACCAGCCGCTCCGGCGTCATTCCCATCGCGCATAGCCAGGATACTGTTGGACCTTTTGGACGCACCGTCGCTGACGCGGCTGCCGTGCTTGGCGCGCTTGTCGGTGTGGACGAACGCGACACCGCAACACAGCAGAGTACAGGCAAAATTTATCATGACTATACGCAATTTCTTGATGACAATGGGTTGCGGGGAGCGCGCATCGGCATAGCCCGTGAAGTTTACAGTGGCTACGATGCGCGTGTTGATGCGCTACTTGAGCAAGCCATCGCAGCCATGCGCACGGCGGGAGCGGAGATCATCGACCCAGCAAATATCCCAACCGCGAAGCAGATCAATGAGACAGATACGGAGATGACTGTTCTGCTCTATGAGTTCAAGGCCGATCTAAATAGCTATCTGCAAGACCTCGCGGAATCGCCTGTGCGCTCACTGGCAGATGTGATTGCCTTCAACACCGCACATACAGAGCAAGAGATGCCGTATTTCCAGCAAGAATTGTTGCTCAATGCACAAGAGGCTGGCACGCTCGCAGATGAACGCTACCTTGCAGCTCTGGAGAAGAACCAGCGTCTCGCACGTCAGGAAGGGATTGACGCGGTGATGGAGCAGTATCACCTGGACGCGCTGGTCATGCCAACGGGGGGTCCCGCGTGGTTAGTTGATCTGGTCAATGGCGATCACGGTGCGGGCGGCTGCTCGCAGCCAGCCGCCCTTGCGGGCTATCCGGCGATCAGTGTGCCAATGGGCTACATTTTCGAGTTGCCCATCGGCATTACTTTTATGGGTCGCGCCTTCTCAGAGCCAACACTCATCAAACTGGCCTATGCCTTTGAGCAACGCACAAAAGCACGCCACTCGCCCAAGTATCTGCAATCCGTGCCGTAAAGCTCTCAAATCAAGCATGCCTGATCGTTCTGTTCAGGAAGTGCTGGCTCCGATACTCGCTTATCCAGAGGATTGAGGCCAGCACAAAGATCGCCAGGCCGAGTACAAAGAAGATGCTCTGCAACACCAAGGCGATCAGCAGATCACTACCGCTAATATGGTCAATAACGGCTACTTCCACGATCTCAAAGACGATCATGGCCAATCCCGCGAACGCTGCCGCCAGCACGCCTATTTCGTGCCTAGTCAGGATGGTTGCTGAAGCAAGTGTCATGCTGCCACCGACAATGACCAGTAGCGAGAGGCCGGGGAGCGTATAGTCGGAGAAAGGTGAACCGACCAGCCATTCACGAGGGGTTGCAATCGCGCCCGTCAGCAAGCCGATGCCGCCTGAGATTGTGGCAAGCGCACCGAATACAACAAGGATAAAAGTTGTTAGACGCATAACTTTATGTTTCATGCTCGTTCTTCCTTTTCTACATGAGGGAACTCACGCGCACTCGATAGGGTGTGAATGAGAGCATCCTTATACGCCACTAGAAAGGCTAACAGAGCAAGTTTACCGGAGCATCACAAGGAGCCATGCGCCTGACACAAGAGTGTCACAGTAGGAAAAAATGCAAACAATATGGATGAATCACCCTCTTAACTGAGGTAGGCGACGTTGCTGTAGTTGATGGGACGCCCAAAAACAGTGCAAGTCTCGAACGGCCTGGGAAGCCGGTTGAGACTTGCATTGTTGTTTTTAGACAGCACAAAGTGCCAAGGGACGGATGTGGCTCGGCTTGTTCACTGCTGTTCGTTCAAGGCTATTTCGTGCTCAAATCGTGCTGTCATTGTTCATTTTAAACCTTGTTGTAGTACTGCTTTTCACTGGTGTTGCTACATGAGTTGCTACATTGCTACAGAAGTATGCCCTTCGTTGAAAAGTGTTTTTCCTGGTTGCTATTAATTCTCGTTTGGTGTAGTTAGTGTTGGATACCGAAGGGGGGACTCAAGAGAGGTTGTTTGTTTTTGTCCATTTCAGTTCATTTCACGCTCAATGTTCCTGGCTTTTGTCTATTTGGGAGCATCAAAAATGATCTCGTTGCATCGTCTTTGCTATCAAACTTTGACATTTTTCTGATGAAAAGATGGGATTTAGAAGGTTCATTGTTGTTCTTGCTGTATGCGTTGAAGAAGCATATGGTAGTTGCTTTTGATTATCTTTGTGTGAGGATGCTCGGGACCGAGAGCCTGCTGATAGATGCGCAGGGCTTGCTGGTAGAGCGGTTCGGCCTCCCCATAGCGACCTTGGGCTTGATAGAGGCTCGCTAATTCGTGCATCGTGGCGGCGGTTGAGAGATGCTCGGGACCGAGAGCCTGCTGTTTGATGCGCAGGGCTTGCTATTTCTCGGCTGTTTCATCTAGCCAGTCTGCAAGGGTGATCTTTTCAGATAACTCTTCCACCAGTTTCACCGTCTCCACGC
>DAICZM010000441.1 GCA_027311145.1 Ktedonobacterales bacterium | reverse complement strand
GTGGGGACCCTTGTGGTTGCCCGTCGTGCTCCATCTGCGCCCAATGCCCTTTCCAATAAAACCTCCCCGTGTCAGCCTTGCCCTCACCCTACCTTTCTACGTATTTCCCACAGTAATGGGTTAAAGTCCATAATCACGCCCCTACATCATCTAACCAATCCGCGAGCGTCACCTGCTCCGCCAGTTCTTCCACCAACCTGACGGTTTCTACGCTGACCGTTATCACTTGCCGCACGAGGCGCACGATATACTCCTCGTCGTCCAGGTTGTTGGGGTCGCTGACGATGCTGCTGCGCGTGTCGGTGCTGACCTGATACTGGTCAATCACCCACTCTAAGGCCGAACGGTTGCCCAGGCGATAGGCAAAACACGCTTGGGGGATACCCGCCAGCGTCAGGCTCTCGTTGACAATCAGCGCGCTTTTGTCGGGCGTCAGGCGCATTTTCTCCACGCGCCAGGAGAACGGCACGTCCCTGTTCTCGATCTCCTTGAGGGGATATTGCCGTGCCTGCTCATAGCGCAGGTGCAGTTCCATCAACGCCTTGCCGATGCGTACACAGGTCTCAAACGCTGTCGTGCTTTTGAGTAGCGGAATATGCGGCAGGTCGCGTTTGAGATTCTCGGCATAGCGTGCGCGATAGACGGGATGGTGCAGCATGGCATAGACATAGTGAAAGATATCCCACTTGCTGACCTGCGCGCCATATTTCTCCTGAAACTGCCGCAACGCCCAATCCGTGATATTCTCCCGCCGATTGCTGCCATCCTCCGCATAGGTGTAGAACGGGAAACATTGAACTTTCTCAAAAGCTAAGTCCATGCCTGGAAGCGTATTCGTTGCAAGGCAACCGAAACCTTTCCGATCACCGAGACCTGGAACACAAATGGTAATATTCTCTGCTTCACTCTCTAATGCTGGGAAAAATCTCTTGAACAAACCTGGTCGATCTATAAATGTAGCATCATAATAAAGCCATTTTTTACTGAAAGGGCGGTAGGTTGTTTTGCGTAAATGAGAGGCATTGACTTGAGCATATTTTTCTCTTTTTAATTCATTTTTTAAATTTTCGCTCCATTTAATCAGTTTATCATCATATGTCACAAAATCATCTACTGTTATCGAACTAAGGCCACGTCGTTTCCAACGATCAACATCTCCATTGTAGATATCAGCGAACCGTTTTATTCTCTCCGTTAATAGCCTAGAGTCGAAATCATAGACCCAGATATCTCTGTTGGTTTTAACCCCGCTACTATAGAACATAAAAATAACTTGTAGGTCATGGGATTGAGAAGATTTTGCTTGTTTTGATCCGAAAGGTAAAAAAGAGGTAAAGTCTTGCTGTATACCTTCAGTAATCCATGTATATCTCTCGTCAGGTTGAAGTTGTTGCCATACAATATTACTTATATTGCTGCTTTTGCTCAAAAACATTAATTTTTCTTGGCGATCAAATTCATCATTTATTGTGTAGTAATGAATAGTTGCCTGGGATAATTTTTCTATTCCTTTACGCTGACGTATGAGTATTGTGATACCTACTCCGACCATAATTCCAAATACATTTCCACCTTTGCCTTTACGGGCATTGCCTCCCAAGTCAAGATGGTAGATATGAGTAAATTCCTCAGACAACTGTTTACGAAAGCCATCAAAAGCAATACCTTCTAAGAAACCGTTATTAGTTACAAAACATACTATACCGTCCTGTTTACCAAGACGATCTATTGACCATCGGAAAAATCTGACATAAGCATCGTATAATTGTGTTTTAAGAGATGCTACAGACTCCTTTACAAAAGTTTCGCTAATTCGTTTATCGACAATCTTATACTCTTGGTTCTTGTTGTTATCATTCTCGTTTTTCTGTCCCACGTTATAGGGTGGGTTGCCGATAACGACCATGATCTGGGCGTCTTTTTGGCGTTGCACGCGCTCGGTGTTCTCTTCGACGATCCACGAGAGTTGCTGACCCTCCGCAAGTTCCAGCGTGTCGGCGAAGGAGATGCCCTCGAATGGCTCGTATTCCTTCATGTTCTCGTAATATTCGTGTTCGATGTTGAGCGAGGCGATGTAGTAGGGCAGCAGCATGATCTCGTTGCAAAAAAGGTCATGCTGATACTTGTGGCGCAATTTGGAGCGCGGGATGCGGTGCAGGATGTTGACGATAAAGCTGCCCGTGCCCGTCGCGGGGTCGAGTATCTGCACACCCGGCTCTGCAAGTGAGGTCTGGAACTCGCGCTGTAGCACCTCTTCCACGCTGGCAACCATGAAATCGACGATCTCCTGCGGCGTGTAGACGATGCCATAGGTGTCGGCCTGCTTGATGGCAAAACCCTGAAAGAAGCGTTCATAAACGGTATTGAGGAAGCGTTGGCGTTCCGTCCAACTGTCCATGTTCTTCGCCGCCGCCTCGATAGCGACATAGAAGCGGTCGAGCGGCTTGAGGAAGTCCGTCAGGCTAAACGAACGGCTGGTGAGGGCGCGAATGACCTTCTCGATCTCCGAGGCGATGACGTTGCGACTGGTGAAGTCGGGATTGTTGAAGACGGTGCGGAAGAGGCGCACGGTCAGGATGTGCTGAATGAGCATCTCTTTGATGGCGGCATCGCTCAGGTTGGGATTGATCGAGGCGCGGCAGAGCGTGGCGAAACTGGCAAAGGCGTCAATAAATGGTTTATTCTTCTTCTGCTCGTCTTCGAGGATGCTGAGGATGCGTTTGGCGAGATCGGGAATGCGCTCCTTAAACTCCTGCACCGCAGTCTCAAAGGTCTCGTGCTCCGGCTCGGTGTGACTGAAAAACAGGCGCAACAGGTCGATTAGCTCGTCGCGCTTCGTCAGATCGAACTCGGCCACGCGCTTCTTGTTCTGGTAGAGCACGGCGCGCCTGCTATCCTCAAAAATAATGTTGGTGAGCGGGTAGTTCTCGCTGATCTTCTTGCGAATCTCTTTTTCCAGATCGTCCTTCGTATCCTTCGCTTCCCAATAGCCGCGCTTGAGCCAGTAAGCATTGTCCTCAAAGGTTGCATCTGGTCGTTTGCCGTTCTCAAGCGTTTTTTCAGGGATGAGCGTCCAGTTGACGCTACGCGCAAACTCTGCCAATAAGTTCTGGAAAGCCGAACGGATAGCGGTTTCGTGCTCGGCCCTACCCACATACTCTGCCAGCTCTTTATAGTAGCGATCAACGGCCTTTTTCAACGCGGGTGTAATGGTCATAAAAGAAGAATGCAGCATACACACTCCACCGATTTTTGAGCTTTTCCGCATTGTACCTGCAAATTGCGCGGCTGACAAGAGGGGGCTTGCCCTCACCCTGAAAAACTCATGCCGTGCTTGACACCGCTTAATATCGCATGTTAGCATGGACGCAGGTATTTCGATACCGCGTCCTGACGCTGTGCTGCCTGAGACGCGGAAGAAGAGATATACAATCTCTTTTCACTAGTGCAAAGGATGGAATTGTTATGGGACTGGAGCGGGCAGACCTGCTACAGATCTACTATTACATGCGCCTCACTCGTGCTATGGAGGAGCGCACGCGCACACTCTTTCTACAAGGGCGTGTGGCGGGCGGGGTCTACACGGCACAGGGACACGAGGCCACGACTGTCGGAGCGGCAATGATGCTGCGCGACGGGGACTGCATTGTTCCGCAGCATCGAGATCTGGGCATGCAACTGGTGCGTGGCACGTCACCACGAGCGGTGATGTGCCAATGGTTAGCTCGCGGCAACTCTCCGACGCTTGGACGTGATGGACAGATTCACATAGGCGACATGCATCACGGCATCGTGCCGATGATTAGCATGTTGGGCGAATCGTTGCCCGTCGCCTGTGGCGTTGCGCTGACGATGAAGATGCGCAAACGCTCGACGGTCGTGCTAGCTTCGTGTGGCGATGGCGCGACCAGTACAGGAGCCTTTCACGAGGCGATGAACCTCGCGGCTGTCCAAAAGCTGCCGCTGGTGTTGGTCATTGAGAACAATGGCTACGCTTATTCGACCCCCAATGAGAAAGAATTTGCCATTCAGAAGCTCTCTGATCGCGCCCTGGCCTATGGCATGCCGGGCGTGAGCGTTGATGGCAACGATGTCTTCGCGGTCACTGAGGCTGTGGCGCTGGCGGTGGAGCGTGCGCGTGCAGGACAGGGGCCATCTATTGTAGAATGTAGGACGTTCCGCGTGCGTGGACATTCAGAGGC
>DAICZM010000440.1 GCA_027311145.1 Ktedonobacterales bacterium | reverse complement strand
CTAAAATACTGTATAATATCGCTATGGGCATTTCCTCGACCAGGAGTAATCATCTGATGCAAGATATGCCGCAGGATATCTCCAGCGCAGGACAACAGATCGGCAACTATCGCCTGCTGAGCTTGCTTGGGCAAGGGATGGCATCCGAAGTCTACCTGGCAGAGCAGGTTCAAACGGGAAAACAGGTCGCCATTAAGCTATTAAATGGCTATTGGTCACAGCAGGATATCCAGAAATTTCTCGCCAGAGCATCGGTCCTAACCCATCTGCATCACCCACATATCGTGCGGGTCTTAGAATTTGGAGTAGAAGAACATACAGCGTTTCTAGCGATGGAATATGCCTCACATGGCACACTCCGTACACGCCACCCAAGAGGAACATGCCTTCCTTTATCGTTAGTCGTCACCTATGTGCAGCAGATTGCATCTGCCCTACACTACGTCCATCAACATAACCTTATCCACCGTGATATCAAGCCACATAATATGCTGCTCGACGCGCATGACCAGATCGTCCTCAGTGATTTTGGCATTGCAGTTGTCTCACAGAGTATTGCTCCCTATCATAACCCGCTTGAAGAGTTTGAGGGAACCGCTCCCTACGCCGCACCAGAACAATTGATAGGCAAACCACGCCGCAATAGCGATCAATACTCACTCGGGATCGTGGTATATGAATGGCTCTGCGGAAAATGGCCCTTTTCCGGCTCGTTTGATACCATTGTGCAGCAACATCTTTTTGAAGCACCCCCTCCCCTGCATAGCGTGCCGGATGACGTTGCGCAGGTTATCCTCAAAGCTCTCGCCAAAAATCCTGATGAACGCTTTCCAACAATTCTTGCTTTTGCGAGCGCACTTGTAGAGGTCAGCATCCCAGCCTTATCCCCACCAGCGACACAACAGGCGCGCCTCCAAGAGATGTCCCTCGTTTCACCACCAGAGCAGCACATAGCTGTACGCCCGCAGCAACAATTCAAGTCTCCATTGCCCTTTCCGCCGGAGTAGTCGACGGTCAATTGGCACATACTACATCGACACAAGCTGCCTTTAGAGACTTGCATCTGTAACAACACAACACGTACTATATTAGCATTGGCATCCTCTCCATTTCAGAAATTGTCACCTGATGTTGTATCTGATGAGTTTACGGGAGCATAAAACAATGGCTGTTGAAATCCAACCATCACTCCATACCGATTTCTATCTGATGGATGAACTCCTGACAGAGGAAGAGCGCGCTGTTCGCGACAAGGTACGCGCTTTCTGCGATAAGGAAATCTTGCCCATCATCAATGATTACTGGGAACGAGCTGAATTTCCCTTTCAGCTCATCCCCAAGTTTGCGCAAATAAATATCGCAGGTAGCAGCATTAAAGGCTATGGTTGCCCTGGCATGAGTGCGGTCGCCTCTGGCCTCATCGCCCTAGAACTCGCACGGGCCGATGCCAGCATGTGTACCTTCTTTGGCGTCCACTCCGGCCTAGCCATGTCCTCCATAGCCATGCTCGGCTCCGAGGAACAAAAACAACGGTGGTTGCCCGCCATGGCACGCATGGAACTCATCGGTGCGTTTGGCCTAACCGAACCAAATCATGGCTCTGACGCCGTCGCATTGGAGACACGCGCACATCGTGTTGGCGATGAATACATTCTCAATGGTGCGAAACGTTGGATTGGCAATGCATCATTCGCCGACGTGGTCATCATCTGGGCACGTAACGACGATGGCAACGTGAGCGGCTTCCTGGTCGAGAAAGGGACACCCGGCTTTGAGGCTACCGTCATGACGGGCAAGGTTGCTAAACGCGCAGTCTGGCAAGCCGATATCACACTAACAGATGTCCGTGTGCCTGCCACAAACTGTTTAGCTCTTGCACGCAGTTTCAAAGATACGGCAGAGGTGCTGACCGCCACACGTTCCGGTGTTGCCTGGGAGGCTGTGGGTCACGCGATTGCGGCCTATGAGATTGCGCTCTCCTATGCACAAGAGCGTATCCAGTTCGGCAAACCATTGTCCAACTTCCAGATCATTCAGAACAAACTGGCAAATATGCTGGCAAACGTCACAAGCATGCAGATGCTCAGCCTACGCTTGGGTCAGCTTCAGGAACAGGGCAAGATGACAGCCGCCATGGCCTCACTCGCAAAGATGAACAATGCACGCCTTGCCCGTGAAGTAGTGGCTGATGCCCGTGAGATGCTCGGCGGCAATGGTATTTTGCTTGATTACCACATCGCACGTCACCATGCCGATATCGAGGCCGTCTTTACCTACGAGGGAACAGACACGATTCAGTCGCTCATCGTGGGCCGCGAAATTACGGGCAAACAGGCATTCTCTTCACGCTAAAAACCTGTAAGGCCAGCTTATGCTTCATCATGCCGAAGACACACTAAGCTAAAGCAGAGGTTTCTCGTACCAAATTGATGGGCATTGGACAGCCCCGCGATCGTCCACCGACATCATACCGAGTTTTGTATACCACTGAATGGCAGCAATGCCCTGAATCCTGATCTGGATTGACTTGAGTCCCTGTTTACAGTACATCAACAGTATCAAAACTCGGTATGGTGTCTCGTTCAGTTGGCTTGCCAGACTATAGCTCAACACGTTGAAAAGCGGTGTCAATATATTTGACGTAATAATCTGTGCTAGTCAATTCTTGCAATTCTTCACGGCTGAGGTACTGTGCCACTTCTTCATCGTTGCTCAATGCTTCTAGCAAGGCAGGCCCTTGAACAGCACCCGCGCTCGCCATACGCCAGACTTCTTTAGCATTGCGTTGGACCAACTTATATGCTTCTTGTCTCCCAACGCCTTTCTCAATCAAGGCCAGCAAAATGCGCTGCGAGAAGACTAGCCCGCCAGTCATATTGAGATTAGCCAGCATACGCTCGTCGTCCACTTGCAAACCACGCATAACTCTGGTGAAGATGTGCAACATATAATGCAACAGGGTGCAGGCATCGGGAAGAATAATACGCTCGGTTGAGGAGTGGCTGATATCGCGTTCGTGCCAGAGTGCCACATTTTCCATGGCGGTCACGGCAAAGCCACGTAAGACACGGGCAAGGCCACAAATACGCTCACACAGTTCGGGATTGCGCTTATGCGGCATGGCCGAGGAACCTTGTTGGCCCGCCCCAAATGGCTCAAATGCCTCGCTCAGTTCAGTGCGTTGCAGATGGCGAATCTCTTGCGCCATTTTCTCTAACGACGAAGCCAGTAGAGCCAATGTCGTCATAAAGTGTGCATGGCGGTCGCGTTGCACGATCTGGCTCGATACGGCTGCCACACCCAAACCCATCTGCGCACAGACAAACTCTTCAATCTGCGGTGGGATTGTTGCGTGTGTGCCAACAGCTCCTGAAATTTTGCCGACGGTCACTTGCTCTAACGCTGCCGCCAGACGTTGCTGATGTCGTCGCAGCTCATCAAACCACAGAGCCATTTTTAAGCCAAAGGTGATCGGCTCGGCGTGGATGCCATGCGTTCGGCCCGCCATCAATGTATATTTGTGTTGTAGCGCAACCTGCCCCACCACCTGTCGCAAGCCCGCCAGTGCTTCAGTGAGCAGCACACCCGCCTCTTTTATCTGTGTCGCCAACCCAGTATCCAGTACGTCCGAAGAGGTTAGCCCCAAATGGATGAAACGGCCCTCTGGCCCCAACTGCTCCTGAATCGAGCGTAAAAAAGAGATAACATCATGATGCGTCTCTTGCTCTATTTCTTGCATACGCTGCATACTATAGCGCGCCTGCCGAATTTTCTCTAGCGCGTCCTGCGGAATCACGCCCTCACGCCCCCAACCTTCACAGACCAATAACTCCACCCGCAACCATGCATCCGTTTTATGCGTGCTTGACCAGACGGCCACCATCTCAGGTAAGGAATAACGTTCAATCATCTATCGTCCTCTAGAATGGCGCACGTTCCCACGTGCCTGACAATTACATAGCAGAGTATACCATATACCGCTTCTTCAATCCCGAACGGTAACAAGCATACATGCGAGGCTCTCAGGTCCCAGTAGAGATTTTGGGGCATAAAAACGTGCATATGTGTGTTATCTATGATACAATGTGCCGGATAGATCTCGTTCCATCGGCCCCTTCCAGAGAATACCGCAACTGATAGGCACAGCGCGAGCTGATCTTCCCAGCCGGGGAAAGGGTATTGACGCGGATAGAGAGTACATGTACAATCG
>DAICZM010000043.1 GCA_027311145.1 Ktedonobacterales bacterium | reverse complement strand
CGATAGCGATGACACCATCAGGCCAAATCCATTGAACAAAATGGAATAATGAAAGCCTGTGAAGTGTGCTAGCAATGTAGAATATTCATGGTTACAAGTCTTTGTCTCCTGTGAAGAACTTACTAATAAATTGTACGCTATTTTGGGTCAAAAATCAATAGAGATGGTCACCTGGCCAAAAAAAGCGCAAAATTGCTTATCATGAGACAGAAAGAGGCGAAAACGGGCGTGGCGCGTAGGGGAGCGCGTTAGCAATGCTGGACACCCTCCCCGCTAATTAAGCATATTATACTTTGGCGCGTGTTGTGACAATGTCATATTTTGCGGCCCAGAGGTTCATGTCCTGGTGCCGAATGGCTGCTGCCATCAGGTCGGGAAAGAGTTCGGGCGTGCAGGCGAAGGCAGGGATACCTATCTGCGCCAGTTCTGCTGCATTGCGCTGGTCAAAACTGGGTGTGCCTCTATCGCTCAGGGCAAGCAGGCAAATTACTTGTACGCCATTGCTCACCAGTTCAGCCGCACGCTGGAGCATTTCTACGCGATTGCCACCCTCGTAGAGGTCGGTGATCAGTACGAGGATGGTCTGGTTTGGGCGCGTGATGACCTGCTGACAGTAGGCGAGGGCGCGATTAATGTCTGTGCCGCCGCCCAGTTGCGTGCCAAAAAGCAGGTCTACCGGGTCCTGTAGATCGTCGGTCAGATCAACGACGGCAGTACCGAAGACGACCATGCGTGTGCTAATGGCGTGAATGGATGCCAGGACTGCGCCAAAAATGCCTGAGTAGACAACCGAGGCTGCCATTGAACCGCTCTGATCGACGCACAAAACGACATCGCGTAGCGACGCGCGTTTATGTCCATAGCCAACCAGACGTTCGGCAATGATCGTGTTTTGCTCGGGCAAAAAATTTTTCAGGTTGGCACGAATAGTGCGTTGCCAGTCAATCTCGTTGGCACGCGGGCGATAGTTGCGCGTGGCACGATGCAAACTGCCGCGCACTGCCTGGATGAGCGGATTGGCGAGCTTGCGCTCGATTTCTTCCACTACCTTGCGTACCACCATGCGCGCAGTGGCTTTCGTCTGTTCCGGTATGACCTTGTTAAGGGAAAGCAAGGTTGCCACAAGATGGACATCTGGCTCGACATTTTCTAGTAGTTCTGGCTGTAACAGCATTTGCGTGAGGTTGAGACGCTGGAGCGCATCCTGTTGCATCACGCGCACAACCGAAGTAGGAAAGTAGCTACGGATGTCTCCAAGCCAGCGTGCCACTTTGGGAGAAGATGAGCCTAAACCGCCAGAACGTTCGCCGTCATAGAGTTCCTCTAAGGTGCGATCTATGCCCTGATCGCGTTTGTTCAAGATCAGAGTACTCTCGGCTCCGTTTTCGCTGTCACTCGTGCCGTCCAAACCCTCCTGGGCGTGTTTGCCCAGGACAAGCCGCCAGCGGCGCAGACGTTCGTTTTCATCAATCTGCATTGCTTGTCTCCCCCGTGCCTAAAATGTGCGCCAGTAGCGGAAGGGTTAATGCACCGCGTTCGTGATGCAAGCGTTGTATCTGTCCGTTTTCGCCTGTACTGCCCTGCCTCTCGGCTGTTGTGTTATGCATATGGCGAACCTTCTCACCCATTGCACGTCGTTCAGGAGCCTGAAACTCTGAGAAGGCGCGGCGCAAAAGCGGGAGTGTGGCCTCAAAGACATCGCTGGCAAGTTCGTTGAGCCAGCTATCAAGCGCGAGCCAGAGACCGTTCAGGTGTAAGAGTAATAGGCCATTGCCATGTAGCACGCCCTCAATCCAGGCGGCGGCGTGGGCGGAAGGCGTCACAGGCGAGAGTGCTAAGCGTGCCATGTGTTGAAATTCCTGCTCGTCAAGGGCGTTTTGTTCGAGGAGCAGGCGGCAGCAGCGACCCTGTACCAGACCGTGCACCGTTTCGCGCTCCATAAGTTGACGCAAAACTGCCTGCCATTCCGTGCGCATGTCTTCGCGGTTGAGCAGGTTGAGGCTTTCCTGTACATGTGCAATGCTGCCGATCATCGCTTGTGCCGCGTCATCGTCAAGCGCGGAACAGGCTCCTGGCAGACCAACAACGATGCGCTCAAACAGGCCATCCAGTACGGGAGCAAGCTGTTCGGTTTTTGTCTGACGCACGTTGCCATAACGTACAACCTTTGCCAGAGGCGGGAGCGCGTCCATCAGGTGACGAACATCGGCAGAAACGGCGGCGCGTTGCTGAATAGCCTGAATCAGATCATCGACTACACCTGTCAGTTCTGCGAGGATAACCTTGTCGAGTAGGGCGGTCAGTTCAGGCAATTCCTGTAGCGTTGTGGCATCGTGACGCGCAAAGGCCGTAGCGGCTTGCTCGATAGTGTTGCCCCAAATGTTCATCTCGATCACGCGGATAACGAACGTGACCTGCCACTGGAGTTGCCAGAACTCGTGAAAGGTGCCGCTTTTGCCACGCACGTCCTGCACCTTGCCCCAGGCAATGCCAAGCAGGTTGAGCTGATGGAACAACTGGCTACGGGCACGGTCATTCTCGTTGCGCAGGTCCAGGTCGAGCATTGTCGTTTCAATGGTTGGCTTGAGGCGCAGGCGGCGTTGTCTGTTCTCCAGATCGCGCTGCAGTGGAACGGTTGGTGCTTCTGCTGGAACCTCGCCCTGTCGCTCACCAATCTCTAACTGCTCACGAATCAACTGCATGGGTGTGGTATTGCCATTGCACAAAACCGTTTCAATTGCCTCGTGCAGTTCCGCCATGCCTGCCATTGGTAAGTCTCGTAGTGCGGCTAGCGATTCAGCAAGGCGAATGGCTTCAATGACGCTGGCGGAAGAGGCGTCAAGTCCCTGTTGACGAAGCAGGTGTGCGGCACGTGTAATCCAACGACTGGTAACCTGACTGTGCTGTGCTGTTGCCCACAGGTGTTCATACCAACCAGGTGAGGCGATACCCGCACCATAGCCACTGCGATAGGAGAGGCGCGAATTTGTCCAGGGTATCCAGGTGGCCTCAACCTTGATGCGTTTAAGACCGCTGAGCAGTGGTGCGTCGGCTTTAGCATTGCCTAAGTCGCTCAGGACGGGAGCGTGCCACGCGCCACAAACGACCGCAATGCGCTGGAACCCTTCTTTTTGCGCGGCGCGTATCATCTGACGCATGTGCGCTTCACGCTGAGCCTCTTCACCTTCTGGCGGTGGCGTATGTGCGCGCAGTTCTGTCATTGCTTCCAGAATGCCCTCGAAGAGGTTGCGCATATCTGCGCGTTGCTCGACCTGTCGCTCCCACCAGAGTTCGTGATCGTCGTAACCTGCCGCTTGTGCCAGCATCGCCAGCGGGTCTGGCAATAGCGGTGTCTGGCTCTCCTCGTGCTCAACTGGTGGTGCAGCCGAGGCATTTTCGATAGCTGATGGAGCCTCCTGTACGGCAGGAGTGTGGTGGCGTGCCAGTTGTATCGCTTGTGGCAAGTCGATAAAACGTGCTGGAATGGATTGCTGCAAGGCGTAATGCAGGGCCTGCCATTCCGGCGAGAATTGTGCAAAAGGATAGTAGACTGCCAATTGTGGATTTTCTGGCGCGTAAATGAGCAGTGCGACAGGTGGTTGCATCTATGTATGGACTAGCAAAGGCAATACTGATTGCGCGTCGGGCGGACCCTCAACCAGCACGATGTCTGGCTTGAGGGTCTCCAGGGCGGTGCGCAAACTGCGCGCGCATCCTGGCCCATGATGGCGCACGCCAAAGATGTGTAAGCTCATCTATAATACCTCGTGGCACGAGCGATACAGGTCCTTCCAGCCGTCGCGCTCTTTGACAACCGTTTGCAGGTATTCCAGCCAGACAAGGCGGTCCTGCACGGGGTCTTTGACGATAGCTCCTGTCAGGCTTGCCGCCATATCGTCCGCGTGCAACGTGCCATCGCCATAGTAAGCTGCCATTGCCAGACCATTGCTAATAACGGAGATGGCTTCGGCGGTTGAAAGCGTGCCGCTGGGAGTTTTCAGTTTGGTTTTGCCGTCGGTGGTCAGGCCGGAGCGCAATTCGCGGAAGATGGTGACAACGCGACGAATCTCTTCAAGGGCAGGCTTTTCGGCTGGCAATTCGAGGGCTTTGCCTAGGCTAGCAACGCGCTGTTCGACGATCTCAACCTCTTCGTCAAGCGTCGCGGGTAAGGGCAGAATGACCGTGTTAAAGCGGCGTGTGAGCGCGCTCGACAGTTCGTTTACGCCCTTGTCGCGGTTATTAGCGGTCGCGATGACATTAAAGCCTTTGCGTGCCTGTACTTCAGTGTTGAGTTCGGGCACGGGCAGCGTCTTTTCAGAGAGAATCGTGATGAGGGTATCCTGTACTTCGCTGGGAATGCGCGTCATTTCCTCGATACGCGCAATTTTGCCGGATTGCATGGCCTGCATCATCGGACTGACGACCAGAGCGGCGGTTGATGGACCCTCGACAAGCAGGCGCGCGTAGTTCCAGCCATAGCGCAGTGTGTTTTCATCCGTGCCCGCTGTGCCCTGAATGAGCAGTGTAGAGTCGCCCGTAATTGCGGCGGCGAGATGTTCACTCACCCAGCTGTTGTGGATAATGATATCATTTGCTACAAAATTATGCGTTTCGGGCATACTCAGGTCGTATACCTGATGCTCGCCAATTGGCTCAATAGATTCAATCGTGTCCCAATAGATGTCGCTTTGAGCCAATTGCTGGAGACCTGTGTCTCCAGCTAGAGATGCAAGCCTTAATAAGCGTGATCGTCCTATGCTTTGCTTACGGAGTACTGAACCTCTTGACGTTTTGTAATGTGTTATTCCTCGATCTACTTGTACTAATGTGGCTATGCTTGTATATCCATTGCTGATGGCGGATTTTTCGAGATGCTTCCATATCTGAGTTGGGATCGTATCCACATTTGGATTACTCAGTGTATCACAAGTTGTGAGGTGCATTTGTGCTTCCTCAATATTTTTGCGGCCCAGTAATCCAATTTCTTTAAGGAAAATGCGGCATGGTTCTGTACCGTATATAAACAATCGGTAATGTTGATAGCGGCCATTTTTTCGATACACAATCCGTGCATTGATGCCAAAACGCAAGAGGAGATGTTGAACATCTCGAATTAGGCGTTTTGATTTGCTACTATAATCAATGGTAATTTGTTTAGTAGATTGACGAAAATCCAGGAAACCATCGCCGCTAAAGAGACGGTTAAGAAAGAGGGCAATCTGGCGGCGAGGCAATGAAAAAATGATTTCTGGAACAAATTTGCCCTCCGATTTGGTTCCCATGAGACCCAGGCTATGCAACCATTGTGTGCAAGGGTTGCGGAAGGTATTTCCCCTTCTCCCACCTGAAATGCTGCATTCTACTCCACTGGGATACCAATGCGTTTTTAGGTCAGGAAATGCTGTCTGTACTGCTTCACTGAAGTCTTTTTGCATATCGGGGTGTGTATTTGTATAGTAGGGAACATCCTGCGAGAGACATCCTTCGGCTATCAGGTGAGCGAGAATTTTAACATGAGCATCGCTAAGCTCGGCATTTCCGAAGAATGGTAGCGTTCGTGGTACTGCGATGCGATCTCCTGTTTGCAAGTTGGCTAATGGTTGCCACCCATCGATTGTAAGAAATGGATGATTTAACGTTACCTCTATCTCTCGACCGAGATGAGTAGTGACTCGGTAGCAAGGTCGAATACCATTGTCGAGGTAATCTGTTGGGGCTTGTGGTCGTAAATGATAGTCTGGTTGTAATGATGCAAGTGAAATGTCGCGCTGACGGTAAGCTTCGGCGATTGTTACACGTTTACCAGTTCTTGTGTCGAGTACCAGGGTATCGTACTTGAGACATTTTGCCGTGCCAGGGATACCATAGAGCAGCAGGGCGCGGTCGGTTGCCAGTGTCGCAACGGCAATCTCAATCAGGCGTGGGTTGCCGATATATTTGGGTGTGACGACGAAGCCGTTAGGAAGCGTTGCCCCCATTAAATAGGTGCGCACAGCCCAGGGGGAAAGTATCCAATTGGGTGGACGCTGGCGCGTATCCTGCTTTTTGAGTTCGGCTAGCTCTTCAGCGTAGGTTTGTTCCGCGTGTTCGCGCAAAACGCTTGTGAGTGTGTTATCTTCTATCGTCATAAGGAACGTTCTCTACTTTCTCTGTGTGATACCTTCGATCAGACGTTGTCTTGTTTGCAGAATGTGTTGGCAATGTTGTAGTTCTTGATACCAGCTGTGTAGCTCAAGATCGGGATACTGGTTATCTGTCAATCCAGGCCACTCACGTAGCATATCGCTGATACTACTGGGCGCGAGTGCTTTGCTCGCAATAGATAAGCTTTTTGACCACGCATAAAATTTTTGATTGTTCGGATTGCCGGGCACGTGTGCCATCCAGCGCGGCTTTGTCTGAGGAGTGCCTACTTCGGCCTTCTTGATTTGTGCTTCAGCAAAGATATGCAGCTCGTTGAGATACGTGCGACTAAATGTATCACTCCAGGGCGTGGGTAAGATGATCAGCTTCTCAATCCATGGGGATGTGGCGGGTTCAAGTTGCTGCATGCTTTGCTCCGCGTATGCAGGAATAGCTGCCGCTAGTGCGCGATGCATCTCTCTGGGTGTCTCATGGTTGGCAATCTCTTCCCTAAAGAGAGCTTGTAGCCACCAATCCCAGAGCGGTGCAAACCACGTACTACTGTGGAAATGCAGTGCGGCGCGAGTCCAGTGTTCTAAGATAGCTTCTTCCCACTTCATGCCATGCGCGCAGGAGATGATCTCGGCTGGTGAGCGCTGGAATTGTGTCTCCCAATGCGTAGGTGGTGTGGACTGAAGAACGCGCGCGCGATAGAGTGAAGGAATCTCTTGTTTGTTGCTCTGCTGATCTATGCCGCAATCACGTAGCAGTTGTGCGTCGAAGATCGTCGGTAATGTGACGTTCAGTGTGCCATCTATGAGTGTGAGCAACGCATTGGCACGGGCACGCATGCGCTGAGCCAGCGCGGAGTCAGGTAAACGAGAGAGCAGTGACGAGGCTATTTCGCGCACCTTGCTGCCCCGATCATCCAATGCCTGTTCGAGAAATACTTCGTCATCAATGCTCAGACCTGTTTCAAGATTACTGATGAAGCCACCACGAGTCTCGGCCTTCTCTTGTTTCCAGACCGCGCTCAACCATTCGCGTGCCTGTGCTGGATTGATGGAGCGCAAACGACGCAAGATTTCACGGCGTTGTGTGAGTGTGCCCTCTTGCCAGAGGGTTTCAGCATTATTGGGTAGTGCAAGTTCGCTCTCCTCAAAAAATTGTCCAGCCCAGGACCAAGAGGGATTGAAACGACTGAGCCAGCGTCCGCGCGTGCCCAGGACCGCTCCAATAGCTGCGCTGGTGATGGCTGGTGGCGTGCCATGATTGAGTGCGAAGGGCAGCAACTCATAGGGAAGTCGCAGGTGATAGTGGTGCATCAAGTGCAACACTTCCGCCAGCAGCGGCTCGGTATCGTTGCCAAATTCCCAGTTGAGTAGTGATTCGAGTAGTGGTGTAATCGAACGTGGGCATGTCTCCTGCGTTTCGGCTGGTGCAGGTTCTGGGGTAGTTAGGTCTGAAATAACCATTTGAGCGGCTCGTTCATAGACGATAGATGCGCCCGCACTCAGCAGCAAGGTGTGTTCTGCATCTGCTGTCGATGGAAGGAGTGTATCAACAGGCGTTTCCGTGTGTATTTTCTGCGTGGATTGGATGGCCTGTGCTGTGCCGATCAAGGCTTGTGTGGCTAACTGCTTGTTCATATCGACCTCTTCACATCGTAATATCGTTGATCGACCAGTACGCCGAGTGGCATGAGGGCACGTCCGTCCCACTCACCCGCGAAGTCTAGTGATCTCCCGCCGGAAAGTGCCAGTAGTCGCCAGTGATCGCCTGCCACCAGCGGCAATGCCTCTCCGTGCTGGTCGCGGATATACCAGCGATTGGCTTGGATGGTGGGCGTGACAGCATGTAATGCGCACAGAAAACGCTCTTGCCAGGGTTGACGTGCCAGTCTATGGGCAACCATCTCGAGAAAAGTATTGGCTGAGGTCTGTGCTGTGAGCGGTTCCTCAATGGGCGCGATCGCGCTCAGACGTTTGGCGAACAGTGCCCGCTGGGGAGCCGCGCTGGGCCAATAGGTTAGCTCAGCGCGCTGACTACTTCCGAAGGTGATAATTTCTGGAAAGTTTGCGTGGTTGGGAGCAAATTGAATGTGCAAGGCTGCACGTCCTGTCGCGCGTCCAAGCAGCCAGGTAGATTGTGTGCGGATACGCTCGTTCTCCTCAAGCAGCTGACCGACGATCAGCCAGTCGTCGGTCAGCTGTTCGCCGCGTGCCAGCACTTCCTCCTGGTCAATCGTCCAGCCAATTAACTGGCGTATATCGTCTTGCAGTGTGCTTTCAAGCTGATCGAGGCGGCGGAAGGCATGGATGAGCAAGGCCAGCAGGCCAAGCTGTTCTAGCAAACGTTCGGGCCAATCTGGGGTAGCATTGGGAATGGTAGCGATGCGACGCAGGCGTGAAGCGAGGGCTGGAGCCTGTGCATCAACCATACGCGTAGCCTGTTGTTCCCAAAACTTAAAGGATTGTGTGGCGACATTTGCCAGCCCGTTGCGCACAAGATCGCAGAGCCATGTGTCAAGTTGATCGATGCCTTGTGTCACTAAGGCCAGGCGTTTTTCCGCGCGTTTTGTTTGGGATACCGCTGTTTTGGCTGACACGCCTACTGCTTTTTGTGTTTCTTTGGCCTTGTGGGAGGTCTGACGCTTTTTTAGCCAATCAGCGACCCATGCAGGAGGGTCGCTAACAGGTACAGCTCCTGGTGTGGTGTAGGCCAGCATAAGCAAGCCAAGCCCATGTTTGCAAGGATGTTTGCGGCTGGGACAGCTACACTCGATGGTGAGATCGCTGAGATCAACGCGCACGGCGTAGAGTGCGCTTCCCTGGCATCTACCCCAGAGTGCAGAGGAGCTTTGACCAGACTCCAGCCAGGATTTGGCGAGAGCGAGTTTTTTGCCCGCGTTGGCGGCACTGGCGTCTGGAGCCATTGCCATGATCTGGTCGCTTGTAAATGATATGCCCAAGATCGTCTACCTCGTATTCTGATGTGTTTGGCTAGATAACTATTCTTTTCAGTGTTAGCTGAAGTGGAAAAATGCGTTTGATGACATGACTATTTGGTGGCTTATTGTACCGCAATCACAAAATTGTGTCATGAGTGTGAGAATTTTTTCAGATTTAGAGATAGTTTTGTAAGAAGAAGCAAATATAATAAGCGTGTGAAGGGAAATAGTATAGCGCAGTGCCATTTTGTAATTATGAACCCTGAACGAGAAGATAGAGAACATTTCTTAAGAAAGGCAGAATGTGATGATGGTATTGAATGAAAATCTGCAAATTTGCCTGCTCGCGCTGGCCAGTAGATATCCAGTGCATAGCATAGAGGTCAAAGATGTAGCTTTTGAGGTGCGCTGGATGCATGTAAAGGAATGGAATGCTCTCAAATTGCTCGT
Organism: Ktedonobacterales bacterium; assembly: GCA_027311145.1. Taxonomy (GTDB): domain Bacteria; phylum Chloroflexota; class Ktedonobacteria; order Ktedonobacterales; family Ktedonobacteraceae; genus DTNP01. The sequence continues at coordinate 7,460 of DAICZM010000043.1, read as the reverse complement.
CTGGTTACAAGGTGCAGCACCAGAATTGTTGCAAACGCCGGCTCGAATGGAGATAGGCATTCAGAAGAGCGAGCTTTACTTGCTAGAGCAAGAGCTACCATCGCTCATTATCCACTGCCAGGGGAACGTGGAGGGGTATATGGGGAAGGCATTTCACTGGCCGGAAGAAGCAAGAGCGAAGGCGGTCTAGGTGGCAACAGGCATACTCGCTCTGTAATAGAGGATGGGAATGTGCGTATCTTTTGCGATTTGTGTTTTTTGCCAGGCTGTGATACTCTGATGCTATCTCAAATTAAAGAAGAGCATAATGCAGATTGATGATGTACAGCTATTACGTCTCTTGCAATTAGCTGATAGTGCCTTGCCGATTGGTTCTGCTGCCCACTCCTTTGGTTTAGAAACGCTGACTGTAGAGAACCTGCTCACGGTGGAGCGGCTTGAACAGTTTTTGCGCGACTACGTAGAAGAAAGTGGACAGGCAGAGAGTATTTTTTGCTGCCTGGCCTATCGGCTTGCTAGTTCTTTTGAGATGCGTGAGTGGTTACACATAAATGCGCAGGCGAGTGCGTTTAAAACAGCACGTGAAAGCCGCAACGCAAGCGCGACGTTAGGGCGGCGTTTCTTGCAATTGGCTTGTGATCTGACAGACTCACCAACGCTTCGCTTGGCCCTTCAAAGCGCGAAACAAGACAAAACAGACATACATTACAGCACGGCTTTTGGTCTCGTTGGCGGCATGCTTGCTGTCGATGAGATGGCGACCGTGCTAGCTTATTTGCAACAAACCGTCATGGGCCTGGTCTCAGCGTGTCAACGTTTGCAACCGCTTGGGCAAAATCAGGCCAGTCGCATTGTCTGGCGACTGCAATCAACGTTGATCGCTCTTGCCCACCAATTTGTTGGGGCAGCTCTTCACATAGACGACGTTGTGCTATGTACCCCTCTTGTCGATCTCGGCAGTATGCGTCATCCCACACTTTCCACCCGGCTGTTTGTCAGCTAGGAAGCACGCTGAGTGACCCGAAATCGGCTATCTATCCTATTTTCATCAATTTATTTTTCAGCCAGGATACAACGTGAAAACAGATGTATCGCCCGTGAGCAGTGGGAACACTGTGCATGGCTACTTGCGCTTACGTTTTGAGCATGATGAAGTTACACAGCAAACACGATTGATGCGCTGTGAGCAGCAGCAGCCATTGAAGGTGATTCGCGCATTCCCGCTGGCCGATGGTGCAGCATTACTGCACTTACATAACCTCTCAGGTGGCGTGCTAGGGGGAGATCAACTTGCGATGCATGTGGAGGTAGGTGAGGATGCCTGTGTTCAACTGACCACCACCAGTGCTACACGCCTGTATCGTCCCCGTGCTAATGTGCCGCCTGCTCAGCAGCATAATGGAATGCATGTAGCAGCTGGTGGGTTGCTAGAATATCTGCCAGACATGGTGATTCCCTTCGCTGATGCACGCTATCAACAGGAAACACAGATCGAGCTAGAGGAGCAGGCGGGCCTATTCTGGTGGGAGACGCTTGCGCCGGGACGTACCGCACGGGGTGAGCTGTTTGCCTACGAACTGTTCTCTAATCGCACAAAAATCACGGCTGCCAAAATTCCTATAGCCATAGAACATTTTAAGTTGGAACCGCGAGTGCGTGAGGTATCGTCGCTAGCGCGGTTTGGTCCTTATTACTACCTCAGCACCTTTTACCTCTGTCATGTTGGCCTTGAAGCTACGCGTTGGTTACAGCTTGAGCAGATATGTAATGCGATTGCGCATAAGCGTAGCACCTCCGGTGAGATTATCTGGGGTGTGAGTGCGCTAGTGGCACATGGTCTGGTTGTGCGCGCACTTAGTCGGCAGCATCAAGCCATTGCCGAAGGTTTGCTGGAATTTTGGCGGGTTGCCAAACAAGAGCTATACGGGCGCGCGGCTATTGTGCCGCGCAAAATTTATTGATCAATGGTACTTGCTGAAAGACACGCAAGAAAGGAGCCAGATTCGTGTATCTTACTCAACGAGAACAAGAAAAACTCTTGCTCTATGTCGCGGCTGATGTGGCGCGTAAGCGGCAGGCACGCGGCCTAAAGCTCAATTATCCAGAGGTCGTTGCTATTCTGACGACAGAGATCATGGAAGCGGCACGTGATGGCAAGAGTGTCGCGGAGATCATGAACTTTGGGGCGACAATCATCAAACGTGAGGATGTGATGGAAGGTATTGTGGAGATGTTGCACGAAGTGCAGGTCGAAGCGACATTTCCCGATGGTACAAAACTGGTCACGGTGCATGACCCGATTCGCTAAATTTGTAAGAGGAGGACGCAATGAAACCGGGCGAATATTTATTGGACGAGAGCGCGGGCGATATCGTTGCCAATATGGGACGCGCAACCGTAAAGGTGCTGGTCAGACATACGGGTGATCGGCCAGTGCAGGTTGGTAGCCATTATCACTTTTTTGAGGTCAATAAGGCCTTGCAGTTTGATCGACAGGCAACTTATGGCATGCGTCTCAATATTCCCGCAGGCACTGCGGTGCGTTTTGAACCGGGCGATGAGAAAGAGGTTACATTGGTAGCGTTTGGCGGAGCGCGCATGGTCTATGGTCACAATGCGCTGGTCAATGGAGCATTGTAGGGATTAGGAATGCGTCACGAGCTATCGTGAGCGGGAGAAGAGTATATGAGCCTGAATATTCCGCGCCGTGTGTATGCCGATCTGTATGGTCCGACTGTTGGCGACCGTGTCCGTCTGGCAGATACGGAACTGATCATCGAAGTCGAGAAAGATTTTACTGTGTATGGGGATGAGATCACCTTTGGCGGTGGCAAAGTCATTCGTGATGGAATGGGACAGAGCAGCCGCGCAACACGCGACGGTCACAACGGCACACTTGATCTGGTGATTACCAACGCGCTGATTGTTGACTACTGGGGCATTGTCAAAGGCGATATTGGCATTAAGGATGGGCGCATCGTCAAGGTCGGTAAAGCGGGCAATCCAGATACAATGGAGGGCGTGGACCCAGAACTCATTGTGGGAGCGGGAACAGAGGTCATCGCGGGCGAGAATCTGATTGTGACAGCGGGCGGCATTGATAGCCATATTCACTTTATCGCGCCGCAGCAGGTCTATGAGGCAGTCGCTAACGGCATCACGACGATGATTGGTGGAGGAACTGGGCCAGCAACAGGAACGAATGCGACGACCTGTACGCCCGGGGCCTGGAATCTTGCGCGCATGCTGCAAGCTGCCGAGGCGTGGCCAATCAATTTCGGTTTTCTGGGCAAGGGCAATGCTGCGACAGAAGAGCCGCTAGTAGAGCAATTGCGTGCGGGGGCCTGTGGTCTCAAGCTACACGAAGACTGGGGCACGACGCCAGCAGCCATTGATGCCTGCTTGAACGTTGCCGATGCCTACGATGTGCAGGTTGCCATTCACACAGACACGATCAACGAGGCGGGCTTTGTTGAAGATACCATTGCAGCGATTGCCAGACGTACCATTCATACTTATCACACCGAGGGTGCGGGCGGAGGACACGCTCCTGATATCATCCGTATTGCGGCCTACCCCAACATTCTGCCTTCATCGACCAACCCAACGCGTCCCTACACTGTCAATACCATCGCGGAACACCTGGATATGTTGATGGTGTGTCACCACCTTAATCCGTTGGTTCCAGAGGATGTTGCCTTTGCCGAGAGCCGTATCCGTCCTGAAACTATCGCTGCCGAGGATATTCTGCATGATCTGGGCGTCTTTAGCATGATTTCGAGTGACTCGCAGGCAATGGGGCGTGTGGGTGAGGTCGTGACGCGCACTTGGCAAACGGCGCACAAAATGAAAGTGCAACGTGGGCATCTGCCACAGGATTCCGCGCGCAATGATAATTTCCGTGTCAAACGCTATATTGCTAAATATACGATCAATCCAGCGATTACGCATGGCGTTGCGCAGCATATTGGCTCAATTGAAGCTGGTAAACTAGCTGATCTGGTCCTCTGGCGACCGGCGTTCTTTGGCGTTAAGCCCGAAATGATTGTGAAGGGCGGCTTTATCGCGTGGAGTGCGATGGGCGATGCTAATGCTTCTATTCCTACTCCTCAACCAGTTATGTATCGTCCCATGTTTGGGGCTTTTGGCGGAGCGACAGCGACAACTAGCGTCACCTTCGTCTCGCAAGCGGCTTTAGAAGCCGAGATACCGCAGCAGTTGGGTCTAAAAAAATCGGCCCTTGCGGTAGAGCAGTGCCGTTCGATTGGCAAGGCGCATATGATTCACAATGATGCCACACCTGCTCTTGAGGTTGACCCAGAGACCTATGAGGTGCGTGCCGACGGCGAGTTGCTGACGTGTGAACCCGCAGAGGTGTTGCCGTTGGCGCAACGCTATTTTCTGTTCTAGCTGCAAACAACAGATAGGTGTGCTTTGGCAACGCTATCTGGAAATATGAGGGAAAGAGATGGCGGAAAACGAAACAAAACGGGCATTTCGGATTGGTATCGCAGGTCCAGTGGGTAGTGGCAAGACCGCGTTGGTGGATTGTCTGAGCAAACAGCTCTGGCCGCGTTATAGTCTGGCGGTTGTGACGAACGACATCTATACCAAAGAGGATGCAGAATTCTTGCTACGTCAGGGCACGCTACCGCAGGAGCGCGTGCGCGGCGTGGAGACGGGTGGTTGCCCGCACTCTGCGATTCGCGAGGATGCCTCGATGAATCTGGAGGCGATAGCTGACTTTGAGGAGACGTTGCCAGGACTCGAACTGATCTTTGTCGAGAGCGGGGGCGATAATCTAGCGGCAGCTTTTAGTCCCGAACTGGTCGATGCCTTCATTTATGTGATTGATGTGTCGGGCGGTGACAAAATTCCACGCAAGGGGGGTCCTGGTATCACACGCTCTGACCTGTTGATAATTAATAAGATCGACCTGGCTCCCTATGTGGGGGCATCGCTGGCTGTAATGGAGCGGGATGCACGGATGCAAAGGGGAACGCGCCCCTTCATTTTTACAAATTTAAAAGATGGGAATGGTCTGGATGATGTGCTAACATGGGTGGAGCAGCAGATACAGATTCCCGCTGCGCAACGTCGTTCGCTGCTTGATACGCACAGCGTGTCGGCAGGGTATAGCCACGAGTATCACCATCCTCATTAGGATTGTTTGTTCGTCGTATAGGGCAAGGGCAGGCATAAGCGGAATATGCAGAAAGCAGGTATGTTCCGCTTATGCCTATTTGTGTTGTGTGATTGCTTGTCAGGCATATGGGAAGAGTGATATGGTTTATAGCAGATAATGTCATAGAATACTGTACAGTGACATCGGCGGTGATGCTACTGAGACTATGAGATTGTGAAGGAGCTTGCATGGAGAGACCGCAGCAGGATTGGCAGAGCATACGCCTTGCAGCCAACGCGAAAAAAGAAGCGATTGCAGAACTGACCTCACGCATCTGCCAGGTTCCCGCCCCTACAGGCCATGAGATGGAGCGTGCGCAGTTTGTCGCTTCGTTATTTCGTGAGCGTGGCTATGCCCCAGAGGTTGATGCTATCGGTAATGTCTATGTGCAACGCAGTGGGGAACAAAAACGCCCTGTTGTGATGTTGCTGGCCCACCTGGACACAGTATTTCCGGCTGAAACGCCTATTACTATCGTGCGCGATGGCGATATTTTGCGTGGTCCGGGCATAGGCGATAACTGCGTTAGCGTCGCGACCATGATCCACACCATCGATCTGCTGGACGAATTGCACTTGGGCACTGCTGTTGATCTGGTCGCGGTTGCCAATGTGGGGGAAGAGGGCTTGGGTAATCTGCGCGGAGCGCGGGCGGCTGTGGAACGCTATCGAGCTGATTTGGGCGCGGTAATCGTTATCGATGGACATCTGGGTGCGTTGGTGACAGATGCGGTTGGCTCGCAACGCTGGCGTATCACGGTCCATGGTCCCGGCGGTCATTCGTTTGGCTCCTTTGGCCAAGCGAGTGCTATTCATGGACTGGGGCGCATTATCGCTGCAATTGCCGATATCAAGGTTCCGAAGGAGCCGAAAACAACTTTTAACATCGGTATGATCGAAGGCGGCACTTCTGTCAATACCATTGCCGCTCGTGCTTCAGCCCTGCTAGATATGCGTTCAACAGATATTGCCATGCTGGATAAGTTGGCGGCAAATGTGCGCACAACTATTGATAGGAGCGTCGGAGCTGGCTTGCGTGCTGAGATTGAGGTACTCGGCGAGCGACCTGCTGGTAAACGTGAACGGACTGATCCCCTGGTCCAATTGGCGGGGCGCACGCTCAACTGGCTTGGTTATGCGCCGTCGTTCTTTGCGTCGAGTACGGATGCCAATATTCCGATCAGTCTGAACATTCCCGCTGTCTGTATTGGTGTGACACGCGGTGAACGTGCGCATACTCTCGATGAGTTTATTCAACTTGCGCCGGTGGGTGATGGATTGGCCCAACTGGTGCGTCTGTCATATGAAGCCTGTGCGCTCGTGGCTCGTTAAGAGTTTTTCGTGCGCAGGTTACACCTGGAAGGAGCTAGAATCATGGCTGGTTTAGAAGGCAGAGTCGCCCTCGTGACAGGGGCGGCATCAGGTATTGGTCTGGCAATTGCGCGAGATTTCGCACAGCATGGTATGCATGTAACGCTTTCTGATATCGATGCTGAGCGTGGACACGCTGTTACTGCGGATCTCCCAAATGCCCGTTTTCAGCTTGCGGATATGGCCAAGGGCGAGGATATTCAGCGTCTGGTAGCCGACACACTGGCGGCAGAGGGCCGTATCGACGTGTTAATCAACAATGCTGGTATTCAGCATGTCGCACCGATTACGGAGTTCCCAGAGGCTAAGTGGCGACAAATTATTGATATCATGCTGACAGCCCCGTTTTTACTGACAAAAGCTGTGTTGCCGACCATGTATGCCCATCAATGGGGGCGTGTTATTAATATTGGTTCCGTCCACTCGCTGCGTGCCTCACCTTATAAATCGGCATACGTTGCTGCCAAACATGGCCTGCTCGGCCTGACTAGGGTGACTGCTTTGGAGGGAGCCGCGTATGGTGTGACTTGCAATGCGATCTGCCCCTCCTATGTACGCACGCCCCTGGTAGAGAAACAGATTGCCGATCAAGCCCGTATCCACAACATTCCCGAATCCGAAGTTGTGGAGAAAATCATGGCGGCAGAAGGAGCCATTCATCGTCTGTTGGATCCAGCAGAGGTCGCGCAACTCGTCACTTATCTCTGTAGTGATGCGGCCAGTGGCATTACCGGCAGTGCGCAATCGATTGATTGTGGCTGGACGGCTCATTAGTTATCTTGTGCGTGTCGGCATTGCTTTCACGCGCCATCGAGGCTACTTCGTGCTATCCATTATTCCTGGCGTGCTGCCGTAGATACTGGATGTGTTGAAGTAGTCTCTTTATATGCTTATATCTATATGTG
>DAICZM010000439.1 GCA_027311145.1 Ktedonobacterales bacterium | reverse complement strand
ACACTATGTCAAATCATTACACACTGAAAAATTGTTGCTGCGCTAACCGTGTGCCGTGCGTGGGTTGCTATACAGAAATAGATGCGCATTTTTGTCTTCACGGCCCTTGTTTTTCTACGCTTTCCCTGGTATACTTCCCTGAAAAGGTTAGTGTACAAAAGACACTTTTTTCTTTTTTGCTACTGTGTAAGTGTACAGAATACACTTATTCAAAGGAGAGTACGTGATGCCGTTGGGCAAAGCAAACGAGCTGACGTTCGATGTTGCAATCGTTGGAGGTGGCATTGCAGGCCTTTCTGCTGCCTTGCGTCTGCCAGAACATATGCGCGTGGCATTGTTCACCAAGGGACAGCTGGGCGAAAGTAATACTCGCTATGCTCAGGGGGGGATTGCGGTGGCAATGGGCGTGGATGATAATCCAACCTTGCATCTGCAAGATACCCTTGCCGCAGGTGCAGGTCTGTGTGATGAAGAGGCGGTGCGCATTCTTGTTGAGCAAGGACCAGAAGCTGTGCGCTGGTTAATGCAGATGGGTGTTCAGTTTGATCGAGCGCAAGCCGATGAAATTGAGCATCGCACTCCTGATGGACTGTTGTTAGGGCGTGAGGGTGCCCATTGTCGTTGGCGTGTGCTGCATGCTGGTGGAGATGCGACGGGTGCAGAAATTGAGCGCGCTCTGGTTGCAGCGGTGAAAAGACAGCCAGCAATCCAGCTCTATGAAGAAACATTTGTGCAACGCTTACTGGTGGAGGATGGGTTATGTGTTGGCCTGGAAGCGATGAGACAGAACGGATCTGTTGTGTACGTACATGCAGATGCAACTATATTGGCCAATGGTGGTGCTGGCGGACTCTGGCTCCATACGTCAAACCCGTCAGGTGCGACGGCTGATGGTCTGGCACTGGCATGGCAGGCAGGTGCGGCTATCGCGGATCTGGAATTTATGCAGTTTCACCCAACGGTCTTGGTGGCCAATGGGGGTTCTTCTTTAATTTCCGAGGCTGTGCGTGGCGAGGGAGCCTACTTGCGCAATCATGCTGGTGAGCGTTTTATGCCAGGTTATAGCACTCAGGCCGAACTGGCTCCGCGTGATGTGGTTGCGCGCGCAATTCTCAGTGAAATGTTGCGTGAGCAGGTTGAGTATGAATATCTGGACCTGCGTCACTTGCCCGCTGAAAAAATGTATGCGCGTTTCCCCACCATCTCGGCAATTTGTCAGCAGCACGGATTAGATCTGGCGCGAGATTTACTGCCCATTGCTCCTGCCGCACATTATTGTATGGGCGGTGTGTTGGTTGATACAGGTGGTAGTACAACGGTTCAGGGTCTGTATGCAATAGGTGAGGTGGCTTGTACAGGCGTTCACGGTGCAAATAGGCTGGCAAGTAATTCGTTGTTAGAGGGCCTGGTCTATGGTATTCGTGTTGGCGATCTGCTGGCTGGTAAGTCATTAGTGCCTGCACCATCTATGCAACGAACAATTTCATTAGTGACTTGTGAAGATGTGAGTACAGAGTTACCGCCATTCCGTTGTGTTGATGAGCATATGTGCTTACAGATACGGCGTGAGATGCGCCAAATTATGTGGCACTATGTCTCTCTCAGTCGTGACGAAGAGGGGCTTTATGAGGCTCAGCGGCAGTTGGACGCGTTACGTTTCCGTATGCACGAAGCTGTAGCTACAGAGGATGCAGAAGAGCAAACGCCACATGCAATGATGGTTTGGGCTGAAACCATGAATATGTTGCTTGTTGCTGAACTGGTGATTACCGCGGCTCTATTGCGACATGAGAGTAGGGGAAGTCATTGGCGGTCTGACTACCAATATCAGGATGAGCATTTAGCGCAACTGCATTACGTCCTTCAATGCGAGGAAAAGCAACAAGACGAGGATACGTTTTCAATAGAGGAGATCGCAGCACATGTCACACATATATAACATCCCCTATGATTTGATTGTGCGCGCTTTGGAAGAGGATGGAGCAGCAAGCGATATTACGACGTTGAGTACGGTTCCAGAGCAAGAGCAAGCAGAGGCAAATATTATCACACGCCATGCTGGTGTGATTGCTGGTCTGGCTGTTGTTGTAGCAGTGTTTCGCCAGCTTGATGAGCGTGTTGTGATAGAACTAGCAGTGCAGGATGGTGCGACGGTGCAGGCTGGCGAGCGTATTGCGTCTATCAGTGGTCCTGCGCGTTCTATTTTGAGTGCTGAACGGGTTGCGCTCAATTTTCTTGGGCATCTCTCTGGCATAGCGACGCTTACAGCTACCTGTGTGCGTGCGGTTGAGGGAACACGCGCACGCATTCTGGATACGCGCAAGACAACGCCGGGGCTGCGTGCGTTGGAGAAAGCGGCAGTGCAGATGGGAGGTGGCCATAATCATCGTTTTGGGCTGCACGATGGTGTGCTTATCAAGGATAATCATATCAAGGCAGCGGGTGGTGTGATGCCGGCTGTGCGTGCCGCGCGCCAGTTCGCTCCTCATTTACTCAAGGTTGAGGTTGAGTGTGAGAGGTTGGAGGAAGTGCAAGAGGCTTTGGAGGCGCGTGCTGATGTGATTCTGCTGGATAATATGCCAGAAGTATTGATGCGCAACGCGGTTGAGTTGATTCGTCGCTTATCACCGAATACCTTGATTGAGGCATCGGGTAGTATTGGCACAAATCCTGCTCGTCTGGCAGCTGTTGCAGCTACAGGAGTTGATTTCATCTCGTTAGGGGCATTAACGCATTCCGCGCCAAATTTTGATGTCTCCCTGGAATTTGCTTGATTGTCCGCATGACCTGGTTTTACACTCTTTGGGGATAAAGACTGGTAAACCGTGTTTGTACATTACTTGAAGAGATAGGGAACGAAGGAGAAAACACATGGCTGTGATACAAGAGCAATGTTCGGAGAGTCAGGAAGCAGTTGTTTTGCCACTCATCCTGCCACAATTGCGTGCGAAATATGATTTATCGAAGCGGGCAGATACAATTCCGCAGTCGTATGCGCAAATGGGCGGTGAAGAGCTGGATCGTCGTATCGCTGCGGCAAGAGCCACCCTTGGCGAGCGGTTGGTTATCCTAGGGCATCATTACCAACGTGACGAAATTATCAAATATGCCGATTTTCGTGGCGACTCATTCAAACTGGCGCAACAGGCGGCAATGCGTCCACAGGCTGACTATATTGTATTCTGTGGTGTCCACTTCATGGCAGAAAGTGCTGATATCCTGAGTGGTCCGCATCAAAAGGTAGTATTGCCAAACCCGGCGGCTGGTTGCTCAATGGCGGATATGGCGAATATTGCTGAGGTTGAGGAATGTTGGGAGATGTTACATGAGCTATTGGGAGATGATGCTGGGCTTATTCCCATCACGTACATGAACTCTGCCGCCAACCTGAAAGCCTTTTGTGGACGGAACGGGGGTATTGTCTGTACATCATCGAATGCCCCTGCTGTGATCAAATGGGCTTTTATGCAAGGGAAGCGCGTGCTGTTTTTCCCAGATGAACATCTGGGACGCAATACCGCGTTGAGGTATGGCATTACTGAAGAGCAGATGGCGGTCTGGAATCCCAAGAACCCAATGGCTGCTGATGATGCTGACGAGGAGATTGAGCGTGCGAAAATTATCCTCTGGAAGGGTTATTGTTCGACGCATATGCGCTTTTCTGTACAACAGATCGAAAAGGCCCGTGCGGACTATCCTGCTATAAAAATACTGGTTCATCCAGAGTGTCGTCGCGAAGTTGTTGATGCGGCTGACTTCTATGGCTCGACGGAGTATATCATTCAGCAGATTGAGCAAGCACCGGCAGGCAGCCAGTGGGGCGTAGCCACTGAGATCAATCTGGTACACCGCCTCGCACAAGCGCATCCCGAACAGTTCATCTTCTGTCTCGATCCGATTGTCTGTCCATGCTCTACGATGTACCGTATTCACCCTGCATACCTAGCTTGGGTGTTGGAGGCACTGGTAGAAGGAGAGGTTATTAATCAGGTCAGAGTAGATGAAGAGACGGCTCACTGGGCGCGTGTGGCCCTGGAACGGATGCTAGCGGTGCATTAGTATTAGTCTGTAGATCACGCGCAAGAGTAAGGAGGTGTGTTGACCCTCACTTTTGCGCGTGATGTGTTCTGGTGAATAGCAGTTAAATAGGTCTCCGTTCTAATATCGGATATCCGATGTGTTCTTATCCGATTGTTGTAAGCGGAAGCTCTGATATATAA
>DAICZM010000438.1 GCA_027311145.1 Ktedonobacterales bacterium | reverse complement strand
GTATAGATATCCTGATATACATCTAAAACAAGATAGCCGTTTGCTTCTGCAAAATTGCGGCAATCAATTTCTTGCTGCTCCAAACTTGTATTGTCTTTTTGTTCGTCAGAGGAAACCCTGATATAGATAAATACGCGTAGTCTTTGTAACACCTCAATCCTTTCATTAAAGTAATCTCATGCAACAAATTAGCCCAAACACCGCTTTAGATGCAAATCAGTACCTCTGCGCAGGCTCTAAGTCTTGCAGGAAAGGAGCAAGCGACCATCCCCAACATTCGGTATGATTAAGAGATAAATAATCATACCTTTGGACAGTAGTAACGTCGGGCTTCTTGAAATCCAGAACATTTTTTGAATTTTATTCCTTACATTGGCATAATAATTTCAGTACTGACGCATTCTCAATAACAAAAAATTGCTTTTAATATTATAACTTACTGTGCGTTTCATCATTTCAATTTTTAATAAATTACAACATCAGCAGTAAAAACACTCATTATCTCATCATACATTATACATTGGTTTTGTCAAGTACGTATAAAGAATTTTAGCTCTGTAACCCATGTAAATCAGCAAAGATATGTCGATACTACAAGAACCAACCTTTACAACCGACCATCTTGTATGCTATATTTCATAGCATACAATTCATCTTGTTCGCCAGGGGAGCTTGGGAAAGCCAGGCTGACCGGGTGGCCTATTCTATCGCCACCGACCGGTTGAACCTGATCTGGGTAATGCCAGCGCAGGGACGGACAGCAACATTACGTTGAAGAAGTCTTTATCTTAGGGATGCTGGCATATGCTGGTATCTCTTTTTTTGTTGCTCTAGCATGTTTAGAAAAAAGTTGGCATTCTCATTCTATGTAGAACAGGAGGTCAGGCCGATGGATAGCCAACAAGCCATACTAGAGACGCCGCCGCAAGTGCCGAAACTGGCGGTGTGCGGCATCAGCAAGGTCTATCGCGATGGAACACGTCACGTTCCTGCTCTGGACCCGATTGATCTCACCGTTGCTCAAGGCGAGTTTGTGACATTGATTGGGCCAAGTGGCTGCGGCAAAAGCACACTCTTCAACATTATCGCAGGCGTTGACGAGGCCAGCGAGGGCAGCATCACCATTGATGGACATAGCAATGTGACACGCGCAGGCCAGTGCGGCTATATGCTTCAGCAACCGTTGCTGCTCTCCTGGCGCACGGTCGAGGAGAATGTCATGTTGGGTTTGGATGTGCGCCATGTACCACACAAACAAGCCCAGCAAGCGGCACAGGAACTCCTCAAGCGCTTCGGTCTCGCGGAGTTCGCGCAGAGCTATCCCACCACACTGTCCGGCGGCATGCGCCAGCGCGTGGCTCTGCTGCGCACGGTACTCTTTAACTCGTCGTTTTTACTGCTCGACGAGCCTTTTGGCGCACTTGATGCTCTCACACGCTTCTCGCTGCAAATGTGGCTACTCGAACTCTGGCAAACCTTACAGGCCAGCGTACTGTTCATCACCCACGATGTGCGCGAGGCAATGCTACTCTCCGACCGCGTCTACGTCCTGAGCGCGCGCCCAGCCCATGTGTTGCGCGTCATCAATATCGATCTGCCACGGCCACGCAAGCAGGAGCATCTGGCGTTGCCTGCCTCACTACTACTGGAACAAGAATTACTCCATGTACTCATGAAGGAGCAGGGCCTATGACACTACGCGGTATGTATCGTTTCGCGGGCTACGGACCCGCCATTCTCTTCTCGTTAGCGTTGCTCCTGCTCTGGGAACTGTACGTGCGCGCCGGGCAGATCAGCCCAAGTGTGCTACCAACGCCCATCAGCGTTTTGCAAGCCACATGGAATAACTGGGATAGTATCTCGGTCAATGCTATGCAAACACTGGTTGAGACGGTGATTGGCCTGGCTATTGCAACCTTGCTTGGCGTAGTACTAGCGGCCCTGCTCAACATGTCGCAGTGGATACGCAGTGCCCTCTATCCCTTGCTCATCACCTCACAGACCATTCCCATGCTGGCACTAGCTCCCCTACTACTGATCTGGCTGGGCTATGGGTTGGAGCCCAAAGTGATCGTCGTCGTTCTCTACTGCTTTTTTCCCATCGCTGTCGCTTGTGCCGACGGCCTGTTAGGAACCGACCCTGACCTGCTACGCCTGATGAAAAGTATGAAAGCGTCACGCTGGCAGACATTCTGGTTGGTGCAATTGCCTAGCGCACTACCTTCCTTCTTTTCGGGTCTGCGCATTGCCGCAACCTACAGCGTCACGGGGGCAATTGTCGGCGAGTATGTCGGCGCATATCAAGGTTTGGGCATTTATATGCAAAATATGGCCCACTCGTTCGCTATTGCCCGCGTCTTTGCCGCCATTCTAGTCACAACCATACTCAGCTTGTTTTTATTTGGTTTTGTAGTTCTGATTGAGCATATTGCGCTCCCCTGGTATCACCGCTCTCATAGTGCGTTTGCGCAGAAAATAGCGTAAACATATACAGAAAGGATTGGAGAGATGAACGCACGTACACGACTCATCCTCAGTATCGGATTACCCGTCATTCTTATTATTGCCATTGTTGTAGGCTTTATTGTCCAACAGCAACATGCGAACACAATTATACCCTCTGCCAAAGTGACAACGGCTGGCACGCCAACTGCGACGCCCTGGACTGGCCCGATCACAACGATGAAACTGGCTCTGGACTGGACACCCAATACCAACCACACAGGCATTTATGTCGCGCTGGCACAGGGCTGGTATCGCGACGAGGGCATCAACCTGCAAATTATCCCTTACTCGGATAGTGTCTATCCCGACACGCTGGTCAGCACGGGCAAGGCCGATGTTGGTATCAGTTCGACGGAGGGTATTGTCGCCGACGCCGCGACGGGTCAGCCTGTTGTCTCTATCGCAGCCATCATCCAGCACAACACCTCTGCCCTTGTCACGCTGGCAAGTTCGGGCATCACCAGTCCCAAACAGCTTGACGGCAAGGTCTATGGTGGATTTGGCGCGCCCTATGAAGGCGCGGTCGTCAGCGCAATTATCAAGAACGCGGGCGGCACGGGCAATTTCAAAAATGTCACGCTCAGCACCGATGCGATGCAGGCATTAGAGGCTCATCGCATTGATTTTGCCTGGGTCTTCGAGGGCTGGGAGGTCATTCAGGCCGAGCGACAGGGCTATAAGCTCAATGTCTTCCCGATCACCAGCTTCGGCATTCCCGACTACTACACGCCCAACATTATCACCAGTCCCCAGGAGATCAAAACGCAGCCTGACCTGTTGCGCCGTTTCATGGCGGCAACGCAGCGCGGCTACGAGTATGCCGAAACCCATCCACAGCAGGCAGCCCAGATGCTGCTCGATCAGAATCCGGGCGTCTTCCCCGATACTGGGCTGGTCACACAGAGCCAAGCCTTCCTCAGCACGCACTATACCAGCTCCCCCCAAAAGTGGGGCTGGCAAGATGCAGCATCCTGGCAAGGCTATCCCGAATTTATGCTCAAAGCGGGAGCTATTCAGGATGCCTCGGGCAAAGCCCTCACCAGCATGGATTTCAGCACCCTCTACACCAACCAGTTTTTACAATAAGGTCTACTGTACAACACGTTAGCGAAACGAGGTCGTCAATGTGTGTTGGAGAACGACACGCAAGGCAGCATTGCCCATCACACCGTCGAGGTCTCTCGTGAGATGCCGGGCGTGAAGACCAAATCCTGGGGACGACGGGGAGCAGGGCGAGCGCAAGGCAATGCCCCTGCAATGATGACGGGGAGAAAACACACCGTGTCATTGCAGGGGCATTGCTGCACCTACCTTATGCTCGGGAGTCTGGATGTGTGACGCGCGTCTTAGCCGAGCACCGACAGGATGTTATCGGCAGCTTGCAACAACTGTTGCGCCTGCGCCTGCGTCAATTTTTTCCCAGCCAGTGCCTTGACATGGTTGATGAAGCCTCTCAGATCGTCGCGGGCCTGCCTGGGTTGATTAGCATGCAGATCAGCCAGCACCGCCTGCAACTGGCTATCCAGACTGTTCTGTATCCCATGCTCCAGATGAAAGCTATTGACTGTCTTGATCAACGCATGGACCTGCGCAGCTGCTCCCTGCACAACGACCTGGAAACTGCCCGTGACGTTGTTGCCAGCTGGGTCGGTCACGCTACAATTGACGGTGGTGATGCCGATGGCAAACGTACTCCCCGAGGCTGGACTACAATTG
>DAICZM010000437.1 GCA_027311145.1 Ktedonobacterales bacterium | reverse complement strand
CCTCAGACCGATTGCCCCTTGTGGGTGTCATGCTCATCTTCTCTATGACGTTTGACAGAGCAGTACGGTCTTATTGTACCTTGTGTGGGTGAAGTTCTTGGATACGATGCACTACTTGCGACAGGGAGTCGTCGAGTGGTTGTGCGGTATCGAGAAGACAGCTATCGGTCTCAAATTGCTCGAAAAGGGGTTTCCAACGCAACCATTCATCCCAGGAGGTAATTTGGAAGGTAGAGACCAGGCCTTTGCGTCCTTCGAGGCGTAGGCGTTGTAAATCTTCAGAGCAGTGACAATGGACGACGAGTAATGGGATGTGGAAGGTGTGGGCCATGTGTTGGGCCTGTTCATACGTGGTACGATAGGTAAGCGGTGTATCAATGATGACGCTCAGCCCTAAGCGTAACTGTTCGCGCGCAGCCGCAAACATTAATTCGTAAGAGAGCCGTCCCAGTTCAGGCAGGTTGCCAAGGATGTCCACACAGGTTTGCCGTAGGATATCGCGATCTATGAGGGGTGTGTGAAGGGCGGAAGCGAGGGCGCGGGCAATAGTGCTTTTGCCTGTGCCGGGGTAGCCTCGCATGACGATAAGTGTTTCCGGTATCTGCATAGAGTAAATTCCTCTCGTTGTCAGATAGTTTTGTGTTCTAGTACACCGTTATCGGTAGCTGTATTTATGTAAAATAAATTAGGTATTTAGCTCAACTGTGGTTGTGCTTGTGTGCCGAAATGTGTGTGTAATAATTTTTGAGAGAAAGCGAAAATACAACTGTAGTATAGCGTTATTTGTTAGAAATGTCTATATGCGAATATGCTGCATAGTAGGGGATTTTAATGGTATTGTAGAACATAGAGGGGGTCTCTTGACGGTTTGACAATGGTAGGTTATGATCAATTGGGTAGAAGCGATGGGCATATGAGCGATAGTGTAGTAAAGGTATTTGCAGCAGATGATGAAACGACTTCGTGGCCGTAACCTGGCCCATCCGGGCTGTTTGATCGGTGTGACAACAGGATTGATAGTGGGGATTGTGCTAGCGGGTGTCTTAGCGGCTGTCTTTGGTGTGGCATTGAACACGGTGCTACTGACATGGTTGGGATTGACAGTCGGTCTGGGTGGGCTTGGCTGGATCATAGGGGATCGCCTCTCGGCGCGTTTTCCTGCTCTTGAGGAGGAACATGTCCCTGAAGGTATGGCGGAACATACAGAAGCACCGCCTGTTTCTTAAAGAGAGACAGAGAAAAGCGATATACTACTGATGAAACGGCTCACCAGTGTGTGTGTAGGAACTCGTGGGAGATTGCTCTGGCACATTGGCGAAAAGTATGTTATAGTGTAGATTACACAGGTGACAGGAATGTTCCCCAACGGTATGGAGCAGGGAGCAGTGTAGCTCCAGGCGATGATGCGCTGTCATGGATGACGTATTGGAAATCCAGGTAGCGTTTGCTGGCTTGTCTGATACGAAATCCTTTTTGTGTGCTATTGAGATGTTATGCGTATGAAAGTTGCACACGATCTGCACCGCCCAGGAGGGTTCCTATGTCAAAGCCAATCAATGAGTTTCGTCGTCCCGTTTCAGTTGATTTTGCCCCACGTGGAAGTGCGTGTGAATGGTGTGGAAAGCCTGCCGAGCGACAGCTGACCGCCATTGGTGGAAGATATCATAACGAGAGTGGGGTTTTCTGTCGTGAGTGTGGCGAAAAGTTTTCGCAAGCAGTAGCCAATGCGCTACACACCGCAGTAGTGCCTGAAGCAGAGGTATGCTAAGCCGTTCTGGGTGGAAGAAATCAAAGAGATGTGGGGAGCATGGTTTCCATGTTCCCCACATTGTTGTGTTGCGCTATGTTTAGGCGTAGCGTTTGATGTAGCTTTCGACGTTGAACGCTTTGGACTCTCTGACTAGTTGATGAGCGGCCTGGTCCATAGTAGGGCGTTCTTGCTGGTAGAAGAGGCCAATGAAAGGTTTTTCTGTTTCCATGGCGAGATTCATGGCCTGCATGCGATCATTTGCATCATGATTGGTGGGAATAGGCGTGACAGCCGCATCCCAAGCATCAAAGGTGCGATAGAAGGTGGGGCAAGGACTCAGCACATGGATGAACGAGAAGCCTTTATGGAGCATGCCCTGCTCGATCAGGGTGGCGAGTTCTTTCGGTTTGGAGGAATAGCCGCGAGCGACAAAACTCACATTGAGCGAAAGAGCGGTAGAAATCGGGTTGAACTGTGAGGCCAAGAGGCCGTAGGGTGTAGACTTTGTGACGTGTCCATGCGGAGACGTGGGAGAGGTCTGTCCCTTAGTCAGGCCGTAGATTTCGTTGTCCATGACGACAACGGTGATATCGATGTTGCGTAGTGCTGCATGGACAAGATGGCCGGCCCCGATGCTAAAGAAGTCGCCGTCGCCACCAACGGCGACAACGGTGAGATCGGGGCGAGACATTTTTAAGCCCTGAGCGACAGGCAAGGCGCGCCCATGGACGCTATGAAAACCAAAGGTTTTGATAAAGTGAGGGAAGCGACTGGAGCAGCCGATGCCGGAAACCACGACAGTTTTGTCGGGTGAAAGCTTCAGGTTTGCCATACTGCGATAGGTGGCGTTGAGGACGCCGAAATCGCCACAGCCGGGACACCAGGTGGGCTTAACCTCGCTTTTGTAGTCCTTAGGTGTTGGGTTGATGAGTACTTGCGTCATGACTGGCTTACCTCCTCGATGGCATGCTGGATATCTCCAGCGGTGAAGGGCATACCACAGAATTTGTTGACTCGGATGGGTCGCAAGGCATATTTTGCGCCTAGTAGATTGGCAAGTTGTCCAGAGTAGTTGCACTCGGGCACAATGACTTTTTGCACGGAGTCGATGAAGGCCTGGATGGTATCATCGGCCAATGGTGAGAGGATACGCAGATGCAAAGATGCCACTTTGTGGCCTTGTGCACGGGCGTTGTCAACCGCTTCTTGGATAGCTCCTTCGGTGGAACCCCAGCCGATCAAACCAATGGTGGCGTCATCGTCTCCATAGCGTTGTGGCTTGGGAAGTTCTTCAGCCGCGGTAGCGAGTTTGCGATAGCGTTTGTGAGTCATCAAGATGTGATCTTCAGGGTCATAATTAGGATGACCATGTAGATCATGTTCCAGGCCGGTGGCGACATAGGCATTACCTCCCATGCCAGGGATACTGGTGGGAGAAATGCCGCTGGCTGTATCAGCATAGCGTGCATAGTCGTGTACGCCGGCTCCAACTGCAATTTTGTCCTGTCCAGTTGTTTGGCTGTGACCATTCGCACTCTGATTGTTGGTAGAGACGATGCGTTCCTGAAGTTCCATTGGTTTGAAAACGCTGCGATCTACACTCTCGACGCGGGCGGTAAGCGACTGGTCGGTGAGAAAGAGGACAGGCATCTGATAGCGTTCGGCCATGTTAAAGGCCTGAATGATGAGCCGATAGCAATCGGCGACATCACTAGGTGCGACGACGATACGCGGGGTATCGCCATGCCCGGCATTGAGGGCAAAGCTCAGGTCGGATTGTTCCATCTTGGTAGGCATGCCGGTACTCGGGCCGGCACGTTGGGCGTCAACGATCACGACGGGCAATTCTGACATAGAGGCCAGACCAATGAGTTCAGCCATCAAGGACAGACCGGGGCCAGAAGTGGCGGTCATCGAGCGCGCACCACCATAGGATGCGCCGAGAACAGCGGCCAGAGCCGCCATTTCGTCTTCGGCCTGAAGGAAAGTGCCGCCAACTTGTGGTAACTCTTTGGCCAGACCTTCCATGATATCGCTTGCGGGTGTGATAGGATAGCCAGCAAAGAAGCGGCAATTGGCGACTAATGCGCCAGCGACCAAGGCCTGATTGCCGTTTAGCACCACACGGTCTGCTTTCTCAACAGGGCCAAGATGGTAGGTATCTTGTTTGGAGAGATGCTCTGTCACATAGCGTTGGGCAATTTGCAAGGCCTGGATATTTTTCTCCATTAAATTGGCGTTGGCTTTGCGCGATTTGGACAGTTTTGACTCTACGAGTTGTAAGATGGCCTCCAAGGGAGGGCCAAACAAACCAGAGATAGCACCCAACATGACCATGTTTTTTGTCTGGAAAAGCTGGACTTCTTTGCGTGCGATCTCATTAAATGGAACTGCGTATGCAATATAGTCACCCGTATCCGGGGTAAAGTCGGATGGGTCATAGATGAGTACGCCGCCCTTGCACAGTTCACCAAC
>DAICZM010000436.1 GCA_027311145.1 Ktedonobacterales bacterium | reverse complement strand
ATGATGAATTGAGCAGTTTCGGAGAGCGTGTTGAGTGCTACCAGTGCGGCCTGTGCCTCATTGGGCGTCTTGCTGGTATGCAATGTCTTTGCAAGCAGCTGATAGTGAGTAAGTAGGTCTTGTATTTGAGCCTGCTCTTCGGCAGAAACAGTGATCTCGTTCTCTTTTTTGCGTGCCATTAGCTCGTTCTCCTCACGGCGACATGATTTTACTTGCACGCTGTCGATTGTACCACGTTGTACGAGAAGAGTCGAGAAGCTTGTCTCTGCTTTGTATTGTATGCGCTGGCGAACGCTGAGCTTTTTTTGTACTACTGTGTTGTGCGGATGGTGCGCCCAATTTCTCGTCGAAGCGAGCAATAGGCTAACGATAATTTTAGCCCCGGCTCTTTTGGGGATTGCGATTTTGAATATCACCATATCTGGGTTTGTTTGTCTAATGGGTTGTAAGTATAACCTGAAATAAGTATGCGGCCCGTCTATTATGGAGAATAGACGGGCCGCATACTTGTTAAGTGGATGTAAGCGCGCGCCTTTTTGACATTTCGCTGGAAACGTCTTAGTATCTGTGGTGGGCATATGTTTGTTAATGAGTATGTTATAGGCTGTCTAAAAGAAATTGTTAGGCATATAATAAGTCATGGCTATACAGACATACCTCTTTGAGATTGACTATAGAGCTTGAGAGCGAGACTTTACAATGAGTGATACACCAATATTGCCTGCGGCAACGAAAGCTCCGACTTGGAAAATCTGGCTCAAGACCAGTCGGCCTTTTTCATTGACCGCTGCAGTCAGCCCTGTGCTAGTGGGAAGCGCGCTTGCCGCTTATCAAGGGGTATTCCACCTAGACCTTTTTTTGATGACGCTCGTATCTTGTTTGTTTTTGCAGATTGGTACGAACTATTTTAATGAATACTTTGACTATCGTTATGGCCTGGATCACTCAGAATCGTTAGGTGCGAGTACTGTCATTTTTCGTCATGAGATGACTGCGGGCCAGGTCTTTGGTGGCGGCGTTTTTAGTTTTGCATTGGCGGCCTTGCTGGGTTTCTTGCTTGTGTTTCGCGTTGGGCCTGTCATCCTCCTGTTTGGCCTCGCTGCAGTGGCAATTGGCTACTTTTATAGCGCGAAACCATTCAAGTTTGCCAGTCGTGGCCTCGGTGATATCATGGTCTATACCGCGATGGGCTTTCTCATGACCTGGGGAGCGTACTACGTGCAGCTTCAACGTTGGTCATGGGCCGCATTTGCTGCTAGCGTGCCAGTGGGTTTTATCGTGACTGCTATTCTGAATATGAATAATGTACGCGATTATCAAGACGATCTTGCGGTCAATAAGAAGACATTGCCCGTGCGTTTTGGCGTGCGCTTTGGGCAATGGTTTCATACGTTTCTCTTGATGGGCAGCTATGTTGCGGTGACAATTTTTGCGCTCACTAGAATCTTGCCGTTGCTAAGTCTGGCTGTCTGGTTGACGTTTCCGCTAGCATTTATGAATGTGCGTTCGATCCTGACAGCCAGTGAGCGTAAGGCTTATATTATTGGTATCAAGCGCACGGCCACGCTACACTTGCAGTTTGGTGCTGTGCTGGCGTTGGCGATTGTACTGGCGATCTACATCAAATGATGCCTGGTCCAATAGTTGGCAATAATCACAGAACTTTTAGAAGCTCTATCGCTAGAGTTGACAAACAGGGGTGCTGGCTCTTACAATTAATTTCAATATTGCACAATTGTCAAGAAAAAGAGGGTAAGAAGTCAGGGTAATGTGTGATAAGGAAGGCTTTATGACACAAGAGAGTGATGACATTTATCTGCTTACAGAAGTTGCCAGTCTGTATTATGAGGAAAATTATACGCAAGAGCAGATTGCGAAGGTGATTGGCGTGTCGCGTTCTGGCATCTCACGTTTACTGACCCGTTCGCGTGAATTAGGGCTGGTTGATATTCATGTCCATCATCCGCTACGAAGTTCGACCCCTCTGCGCGAAGAGTTGATGCAGCAATTTGGTTTACAAGATGCTCAAGTGTTGTTGAGTGTCTCGCCTGATGAATCTTCGCTCAACCACGTGGGAGCATTGGGCGCACGTTATATTGATCGACGTATTCAGGAAAGTCAGGCTGTTGCTGGGCAAAGCCAGCCTATGCTGGCGAAGCCTATTCGGACGGTGGGGATCTCTTGGGGAACGTCGATGCTAGAGATGATGAAGGCGTTGCGCCCACGACGGCGTCTTCCCTTGAATATTGTGCAATTGATGGGGAGCGTTGATACATCATCTACACCCGACATCGATGGCCCTGAAATCGCCCGTCGTCTTGCAGATGCCTATGGGGGGCGTAGCTACTATCTACATGCTCCGCTTTTAGTTGCAGATAGGTTAGTGCATGATGGTCTGCTGAAAGAGCGTAGTTTGCGTCGCTCATTTCAGATGATGGAGCAGATGGATATGGCACTGGTGGGTATAGGGGGAGCGCGTCCAGAGGCATCAGGCCTGTTTCGTGCAGGCTATCTGGACGAGCAAGAATTGCAAGGCGTGCGTAGTCAGGGTGCTGTCGGCGATATTTGTGGCTATTACTTTGATATCGAGGGGCAATTGTGTGCGACCGAACTGTTGAGCCGCACGATTTCTGTCCCATTCGAGGCATTGCGGAAAGTGCCACTCGTGGTTGCTATTGCTGCTGGCGTGGCGAAAACAGAGGCTATTCTAGGCGCATTGCGCACCGGCATTGTGAAAATTCTCATTACTGATGAGTTATGCGCACGGGCCGTTCTTCAGCGGACGGCAAATCGCGAGTTTGTGGAAATGCCCGGCTAATGTGATCTGGGCTAGGAAGCGAGGGTTGCTATGTCGTTCACCTTGCGTGGGATTGCCGCTGCTCATGGAGTTGCTAGTGGTTCCTGTTTATTGTATGATCCTACCCCACCTGTAATTCCGCAGACGCATATCTTGCCGGATATGGTGCAGAGCGAGAAGGCGCGTTTGCAACACGCGCTGCTTGCTGCAAGGCAAGAGATTGTGCGGTTGCGTGATTTGGTGTATGAGCGGCTTGGCAAGGAAGAGGCCGCGATTTTTGACGCACATCTGCTGATTTTAGAGGACGAAGCCCTGCTCGATACTGCTCATCTGCGCATTGAAGAGGGCTTAATGAACGCAGAATGGGCCATTGCTGGTGCGACTGACGAATTTGCACAAATTCTCGCTGAATTAAGCGATAGCTATTTTCAGGCGCGTGCTGCTGATATTCATGATATCAGTTTGCGTGTGATTGCGCACTTACAAGGGCGTCCACTCGCGCAATTACACCATCTCACCGAACCGGTAATCATCGCCGCCCGTGACCTGCTCCCCTCTGATACGGCTGGTTTGAATCCTGCTTTTGTGCTAGGTTTGGTGACTGAGCAGGGTGGACCAACTTCACATACTGCTATTCTAGCGCGTCAAATGGGTATCCCCGCTGTTGTTGGTGCAACCAATCTTTTTCAGATACTGTATGATGCACATATATCCGATACACAAGTTGTGCAGATTGCGCTAAATGGCAATGACGGCAGTGTGGTTGTCGACCCTGATCGTGAAACGTTGGTTGAGTATGCCAATGCATTGCGCCGTTTCCAGCACCACCGTGAGCAACTACAAGTCTTGCGTACATTGCCTGCTGTCACACCCGATGGTATCCTTGTTGAGGTGGCCGCGAATATTGGCCGTTCACGCGATGCTGTGCCTGCTGTTGAGGCTGGAGCAAATGGGGTCGGACTCTTTCGTACAGAATTTCTCTTTCTGGATCGCTCAAATCCGCCGGATGAGGAAGAGCAATTAGCGGCCTATCGTGCAGTATTGGCTGCTTTTACAGGCAAAACCGTGATTGTACGCACATTAGACATTGGTGGTGATAAGAGTATCCCCTATTTGCAAATCCCCCAGGAGAGCAACCCCTTTTTAGGTTTGCGTGGCATTCGTCTCTGTCTCGCCGAGCCGTACCAGCATTTCTTCCGCACGCAGCTCCGTGCATTACTGCGCGCTGTCGAGCATAACACGGCTGCATTGTGGATCATGTTTCCGATGATTGATGATCTACGTGAGCTGCGGCGTGCTAAAGCCTTTTTGGCAGAGACAGAGGCCTACATAGACAGGAGTATGCAATTGATGAAGTCCTTCAGGGCACAGAGCGGGGTAATAACACGGATGGCCAAGGCACTCGACGAGGCAAGGCTCAAGGGCGCAAAC
>DAICZM010000435.1 GCA_027311145.1 Ktedonobacterales bacterium | reverse complement strand
TCTCGGCATAGTGTCTTTATATATCTATTATCTCATTTTGTTTCTTTATACATGTTTTCTTAATGGACTCTTGGAGAAGAAAAAGGAAGTAAAAATTGTAAATTTCCTCCTGCTTAGCTCCAACATTTACAACGATAAAGTTGCCTGCTATCACAGGAAGCTACCTGTTTTTTTCTGGTCCCTTTCTGGCGTGTCAGCCCCAGGAGACATATGCAATGGCTATTAAAAACGTTCGTTTTCTTTGCTCGTTTTCGGACATGAAAGACGCTTGCTTTTTGTACCAAAAACGGGTAAAATAATTCCATAAAATTGGGTTTTCATTCCCACTCTCTGTATGTACAAAGCGAGGGAACCACATGCCACAGACCTATGCATATTTGCGCGTCTCCAAGATTGACCAAGACCTGGAGAAGAACAAGGCGGATATTTTGAAGCTGGCGAACGAATTGCGCGTGGGTCACGTGCAGTTCATTGAAGAGAAAGTGTCGGGACGCATCTCCTGGAAGAAGCGCCAGATCAATGACTTGACGACGCTCCAGCCTCAGGCTCACTACCTCTCGCAGATCGTGCTGACAGTGCGCACACTGCTCTACCGGGTGCCTGATCACTGCATCTGGCGTCTCCGACAGATGCAACGTGTGACCTTCATGACCCTGTTGCCCACCCGATTTCTTCCCGCTTTTCTTGCGCAAACTTCTGGGCTGTCGTACGAACCGATCCGAGGAGGGCGGCAAGTGGCTATTGTGGCTGTCTTTCTCCTGACGCGCTTGCAGGGCTTGTACCTGCTCGTTCAGCAACGCAATCTGTTGCTGTTGCAAATGATTGTGCTTTTCCAGCAAGTCAATGTGCTCTTGCTGGTGCTCAATCAATGTTTTTTGCAAGCCCGTCTGTTCTCTTAGGAGCCGATTCTCTTCTCGGAGTTGGAGCAATTCTTCTTCTTCTGTCATACCCTTACTCTACAGATATTTGCACATTTTGGCAAGTCTCTAGGACACCTGAGTAGTTACGGTGATGTTTATGAGTGGTTGAAGGTAGCCGAGTGGCAAAATATGATGATCGAAAAATTTACGGATGGTGAAATGTACCACATCAATGGCATTGTAATAAATGGCAAGATTACCTTTATTTGCTCGTTTGGTTATTTAAACACTTGTCTGGCATTCCAAGAAAACAAAGGTGTTGGTGAATGGATGCTTGCCCAAAATAATCCATTGCACCTTCGATTAGTAGAGTTTACTGAGCAATTGCTTGATTGTATGCCAACGCCACCAATCACGACCTTTCATTTAGAAGTATTTCACACACCGCAGGACGAGATTGTGTTGTGTGAAATTGCCTGTCGTACTTCAGGCGGTGTGGTAGCACCAATGATTCAGGCAACATTTGGAATTGAGATGGATCGTTATATTGCACGAGCACAATGTGGACTTATTGATGATCTCCCTCCTGTGAATGAGACAACTGAGTTGATGGGTTCCTACTGGTTTGCACCAAAACATGGCATCCTGGTATCTATGCCTGAAAACATCCCGTTTGATTGGTGTGTGAGGTATGAGATGCGAGGTAAGTTGGGTCACGTGTACCATGGGCCGACGTATAGCTTTGATAACTACGCAATCGTCGTTGTGAAAGCCCGGACAGAAACAGAGCTATTGCAGCGCATTGAGTACTGTATATCCTATGTAGAAAACGCAACTATCTGGGACTCGGCGGATATCTCGACAACAGAACAGTTTGTTCTGCACGAATAACAGTGTAAGCATTATCATTAAATCCACTGGCTACCATATTTTTTGAAAGGAAGCGATAGATGCGGCAGATTCTCTCGCGGCTCCCCAAATCGAATGTTTTAATCAATCGCAATTTTGCCCTCTTGTGGACGGGGCAGAGTATTTCGGTGATAGGCGATTTTATTTTTGATACCACGCTGGTGCTGTGGATTGGTGCTGTGGTGGCAAAAAATCAACCATGGGCCCCGCTTGCGGTGAGTGGCGTGCTCTTGATGGCCGCGCTCCCTGCTTTTCTCGTGGGGCCACTGGCTGGCGTTTTTGTTGACCGCTGGGATAAGCGGCGAACGATGCTGTTTGCTGATGGCATGCGGGCGTTGCTCATTACCCTCCTTTTTTTATTCACAGGCGTGCTTCCACTTCCCTTTGTCACACCCTCTCCTATCGTTCAACTGCTGATTACCTATATCATTGTTGCGCTCGCCAGTATTTGTGCCCAACTCTTTAATCCGTCAGAGGTGGCTTTGATCGGTGACATCGTGCCAGAACCTCAGCGTACCCAGGCGACCAGCATGAGTGGAATAGCAGGGAATCTCGCGTACATCATTGGTCCTCCTTTAGCCAGCCTGCTCTTTGTGGGCCTGGGCGTCCATTGGGCTATTCTGATCAATGCCTGCTCATTTCTTGTTTCTTTCCTGGCAATTCTCTTCATCCGCGTCCCCCAGAGTGCCAGAAGCACAGAGTCGGGGCAGCCAGAAAACTTTTTCCGTGAGTTTCTCGCGGGCATCCAGTTCAGCTTCAGGAATAGTATTCTCCGCACGCTCATTGTGAGTGGGATGGCTTTCATGTTCGGAGCAGGCATTATTAATACTCTTTACTATTTTTTTCTTGCTCAGAATCTCCATGCGAGCGCCGCGCTATACGGTTTTCTGGTCTCCGCGCCAGGAATAGGGGGAGTGGTGGGCGCGGCCATAGCGGGCAAATATGCCCATCGTATCGGAGAGGCGAAGGTTTTGGGCCTCTCTTCTGTTCTCTGGGGCGTGGTCGTCATCTCCCTGGCGCTCCAAGGAAATATTATTCCTGCGACGATTTTGGCGTTTCTGATAGGTGTGCTCAATTCTGGGATTGGAGTGGTTGTCGCGCCCTTACTCTTGCATGCAACGTCGCGGGAGTTGGTTGGGCGAGCGTTCGCGACGCTCTCTCCGAGCGTTTCGCTTGCTTCAATGCTCTCGATTGTTGCGACGGGTTATCTGAGCAGTACGGTATTACATGCAACACAAGTACATATTCTGGTTCTCTCTCTCAATACCAATAGTATCCTTTTTGGGATAGCAGGCATGTTGACGCTCCTATCTGGGGCCTATGTGCTTATCAATCTTCGTGGTGTACGTTTAGCTGATGATACTGCGCCTGATCAAGAGGAGGAAATTGTGAGGGAAACCCGCGAGAGCATAGAACTCTAACGCGGAACGTTTCTATGCTGTGAAAAGGAGGAGCAGTTATTTGTTGCTGTTAATGACTGCTCCCCGAGGATGTTGGTATTATTGGGATGAAAAGTTCGAGTGATGATGCTGTTAAACATAAAAAATGTGCAAAAGGCTTATGGCGCTTTTACTATCCTGGAGGCTATTTCCTTTACTGTGCATAAAGAGGAACGTATCGGGATTGTTGGTTCTAACGGAGCGGGCAAATCTACATTGCTTCGTTTACTCGCTGGTCAAGAGGAATCTGACTCTGGTACAATTACCTATAGTCCTTTCGTTCGTTCTGGCTATCTTCCACAAACGACGCCTGTTTTTTATGGGCGTACTATCCAAGATCTAATTTTTGAAGCCGTTGGTAACTTACGGCAAGTGGAATATCGTATGCAAGAGCTTGCATGTTAAAAGTCAACTACTTTACGCATCAAATGGCGATTAAACTGACCGAAAAAAACATTCTGGAAAAATGACCAGAAAAGCTGAACAAGAAACGTCAATTACCCCCAAGTTGGGTGTCGATTACACGGGTGGATGGGGTTCTGCTCCTGCTGTGCCTGTGTAGCACGGAAACTCTCCACGCCCCCCAAATCGAGAATGACCGAATGGTGAACGACGCGATCGACCGCCGCTAGCGTGGTCATCGGGTCTTTGAAGATACGATCCCAGGCGGAAAACACCAAGTTGGTCGTAATGAGCACCGATCGCTGCTCATAGCGTTCTGCCAGCAAGGTAAAGAGGACCTCCATCTCATCGCGGTCTTGTTGGACGTAGCCAAGGTCGTCGAGAATCAGACACGCGACTTGTTGCAGCTTGGCAATCTCTTGGGGCAGGCGCAATTCGCGCTTCGCTGCTAGTAACCGCTG
Organism: Ktedonobacterales bacterium; assembly: GCA_027311145.1. Taxonomy (GTDB): domain Bacteria; phylum Chloroflexota; class Ktedonobacteria; order Ktedonobacterales; family Ktedonobacteraceae; genus DTNP01. The sequence continues at coordinate 159 of DAICZM010000435.1, read as the reverse complement.
AACTAGTGCGGTGGTGGAGGTCCACAAGACGGTCTGGCCTTGCTGGATGAGTTCGTGACCTAACGCCGCGGCAAAATGACTTTTAGTCCATCCATCGAAATGCCCTCCTAGGAATCAGACTGTTTGCGTGTCGTATCATAGCGGCGAGAAGCGACTGCT
>DAICZM010000434.1 GCA_027311145.1 Ktedonobacterales bacterium | reverse complement strand
AGGGCCCACCCTCTTCTGCTTCACGCTACCGCTACATCCGCATCATGTTCGGTGCAACCAGCAAGCGATTCATAAACTGGTTCACAACACGTTGATCGACACGCTTCCCAATGCGTGCAAGAAAGACGTTTGCTGGCTCCATACTAACGTTCGGTTCAGTGGTCGAATATTCTGCAAAACCTTGCGTAGCAAAAAGATGGGAGATCAACTCGCGATAACGATACGAGGAGATACCTAATCCTTCCATATCCCAGTGCCAGGAAAGACCCATCGCAAAGAGAATCATATCTTCCAGAGCATCCAATTCAAGCGCAAATTCGAGCAAGCGATGGGCAATACCTTGATCGCGCCAGGCTGAACTCACCTCAACCGCAACTTCATAGACGCTCTCTATACCATCCCACCATTCGTCAGCAGGAGCAATCGTTACCTCACCCACAATCACCCCTTCCGACGTGTGCGCAAGCGATAAGGCACAATCAGGACTCTTTGAAATGCCGAGCAGTAATTGATGCTCTCTCTCTGGCAAACGCGCGAACGCACGCAAGCCATCATCTGCACGCAGACGCTCAACCAGCGATGGCGGACAAAAATCACGCATCAGAATTAGTCCTCGTTCTGTTTCAAACGTTTTCATCCGCGAGGGCGACGAGGTTCGATTCATATGCAATAAATCAAACAGACCAGCCATAGGGGAACGACTACGCGGGGCCGGAAAAGCTTGACGCAACTGCGAAGAGAGCAACAAATGACGCAAGAGCGCGACAGTATGGCGATTGGTACTACTAATCGACCAGCGACGTGGCTGAGGCGGAAAGTCGCTTGGCTGATCGAGGAAGGCAGTGGGGAAAAATTCATTCAAAACTTCTTTACCCATGATCTGTTGCGCCATTGCCTCTTCTTTCTCAATGGCTTCCCATGCTGGACGCCAGCGCGCAATCCATTCCTCCGGGAGCATCTCCGGCAATGGCTGCTCCGACATCTCGGCCCAGACCATACTCCATGCACGTGGAACAACACGATACAGATCATAGCCGCCGCCGCCTAACGCAACCCAACGTCCCTGGCAATATTCATGGGCCAATTGATGCGTAGCCTTGATCTGCGCCATAATCCCACGTGTTGTCAGGCTCAAATGCGTCAATGGGTCCCATCTATGCGTATCACAACCATGTTGACTGATGATAACATCTGGGGCAAATGAGGTGATCAGCGGCGACAACAATGAATTGACCGCTTCGATATACGAATCGTCTTCTGTAAATGGCTCTAAAGGCAGATTGACCGAGTAGCCCTTGCCTGATCCCTTGCCCATTTCAAGAGCATCGCCTGTGCCGGGGAAAAGATAACGACCCGTTTCATGGATTGAAATCGTCATCACACGTGGATCGTCATAAAAAGATCGCTGTACGCCATCGCCATGATGCGCATCAAAGTCAATGTAAAGAACTTTTGCTTCACACGCCTGCAAGACATGGGCAATCGCCACCGAGGCATCATTGTACACACAAAACCCTGATGCGCGCTCGGCCCAAGCATGGTGCAACCCACCCGCTGGGTGAAACACATGCAATGGTCGCTCTTCTTCTGACTGAAATGTGCCGCCCTCCGGTAAGCCCATCACCGCACTGAGTGCCACCAAGGTGCCACCAGTGATCTGTGCCGACACACGATGCATGCCCGGCAATGGCGGGGTATCGCCATCTCCAAAACCATATTGCGAGGCCAGGCGCGCACGCTCTTGCTGCTCCTCTGCGCTGGCAGCAGGATTCACGGCTTCACTCAGCATTTGTACCGCACTGATATACTCCGGCGTATGAATTAAGCTAAGCTCCTCTATCGTCGCAAGTCGCCCACTAAATTGTGTTTGCTCATCCTCTGCTTGCCATAAACCACTCTTTTGCATCAAATCCATCAATGCCACGAGACGGCTCGGTTGAAGCGGATGGTGCGAACCAAAATCGTATTGCAGTTCACCAAGATCAAACAGTAGACGCGAGCGCGCTTGGGGGGTCGTTGTATCTGGCATGAATACTATTCCTCCGTGAGATGATTGGCAAACGAGTATTGAATACCCGCTTCTTGAAGACGTGTGAGGAATGGGGCCGGATTGATAGTACCCAAACGCAATGTAGCCATATGTGGCACACCATTGACCATCGGTGCAGCAATAAGACTGCGGATCTGCACGTGCATCTCACTGGCAATACGAATAGTGTCCGCTAGTGCCACCATATTACCAAGCGGTAACGCTATGTCCATCTGCATCCCAGGCTCAAAAGCACCCATTGCCCGCGCAAGAGCCATTAACAGATCACTGCGCGTCAGTAGCCCAACCAATACAGTGCGAGTCTCGTGTTCTGTTTGCTCATATTCCACAACCGGAAGATAATTGAGACCACGCTCTACGAGGATTTGTGCCGCTGCTGCAACACTTGTCGTGGGCATCACACGGATTAACGCACGATGCATCACCTCTAGCACGCGGCGATCTTGCCAGTTTTGAGTAGATGCAGTGCCTGCATCGTTTTGGTTTGCGACTGCGGCTGCCATGTCAATATCTTGCGCCGTTAGCATGCCTTCCAGAAGCAGGTGTGTCCGACGTACATGATGGTATTCGCTTTTCTGCTCTATCGGTATCTGGATTGTTCTGGCTACCGGAAGATGATGAAACTGATACTGCCGGAATAGGTTGGCAGCATGACTCAACGTGTCATCTGGTTCTACTGACACAAGCTTCGTCGTCATGATTTCGCGTACAATCATACACACCCCACTCTTTATTCATTATTTCCGCCTTCACGGAACAATCTAGATATTCATGTTCGGCAAATCGATCCTTCCATAAGTCTATCGACTCCGTTCGTTTGTATCATAACACACCTATTCCTGCTACACCTATATGAGCTATCACAGATTTGAGAGAAGCTCAAATTCCAGACAAAACAGCTCAATGCTTCACTATGACGTAAAAAGGACGAAGATACAGTACAACGCTGCGAGAATAAGCAATACTCCATAGCTACCTGCCATGATACGCGAAACCTGAATGGTCTTGTCTGGCAGCACACGAGAGCGTAAGCTGGCAAGAGAAAAGCGGATCGCCACGATAATAATCCCCGCCAGCATCAAAAAATCGACGATTTTAATCGGGATATTCCCACTAAACAAACCGTATGTCACGATGAATGCGCCAAAAGCAAGCAACGCACCGAGAATATCCAGGGCCGCAAAACCCATAAAGAGACTATCTTCAAAAGCGTGTGTTGCAAGGCGTGGCGTCACGCGAACCAGAAGCGTCAGTCCTGCGCCATAAGCAATGAGACAGAGTACCGTCCATAAAGCGTATTGCATACTATGTTCATCCCCAAGTAAAATTTCTGGCATTGGCCAGTAACATAAATCCCTCTGTATTGTCGGTCTGAAACACGTATATATTCGATGCACTCATCGGGTCTAAAGCATCTCCACTTTGTAGCGCAAACGCCTTCCCATCGGGCCTCCATACAATCTGCCCCGCTACATTTGGCAGATAGTGAAGCGTTGCAGATGGGTTTGCCAGAGTTGCGCTGTACGGACCATGCTCAGTCAGCAAATGAGGCGTTGATAGCACGACAGTCTGACTGTCTGGCCCCCAGTTCAAAATCACATCATGACCGAGAACATCAGTGGCGGCCTCTGCAAACAACGGTGTTGTCGAATTATCACGCATATTCAATACTTGCACCGTCCCCACTCCTTGCGCAGTATCACCCGCCACAATCATCTGCGCGACTACTTGCTCCCCATCAGGAGATACATCCCATCCCGGCTTGACATAGGCATTCCCTTGTGACGACATACACCAGCCTTCATTACCCATCACCAATACGTTGCTCACCGGTTGCTGTAGCGACGCCAAGGCTACCTTGTCAATGATCAGTTGACTATGTTGCTCAAATGGATGTACGACGACCTGATAAAAAAGTTGCCCACTGCTATAATGCATGGAGAGCAACAATGGCATACTACTCTGTGGTGCAAACAACGTCGCGACACCCAGTGTATGCAGTGGAAGCAGCTGCGTAAGCGTTTGTGCTTGGATATCATATTGATACAACCCGGCACTGTTGCTGGCACTCCCCAATGTTCCATTGTACCACGCCAATAAATGGCTCGAATCTTCCCAAAACATATACTGCCAGCTATCATTCTGAGGGCTACTACTGGCCAACACTCCTTGTTTAGGCATCG
>DAICZM010000433.1 GCA_027311145.1 Ktedonobacterales bacterium | reverse complement strand
ACCCAAGCTGGTATTCGATCCTGCTTATTTTGAAGAGCAACGTAACGGACGAATCATCTTCAAGCCACGCACCGACGCGGAATTGATTCGTTTGGGGCATCCTTTAATGCAGCGAGCTATCGGAACGCTACGCCGCAATTTGTGGAAAGATGAAGGGATGGCACGCTGGACAATTCAGCAATGCGCCTTACCGTCGAGAGGGCATGACTTACTGCTGCTGTCCCTCCTGTTAGAAGTGACGAACGATTTTCACGAAATCGCGCACCAGGAAGTCCTGTTGGTGCCTTTTGAAGTACATGGCTATACGCTCAATGAGATAGAACCCGAACTCTGGCAAGAACTCAAATCGATGCAGCGCACTATGCTCTCTGATGAAGAATTGAAAGTACACATTCCACGCATCCGCGACTGGTGGGCCTCACATGAGGGACAGATTCGCGCTCTCGCGAAAGGAAAGCGCGACAAGTATCGTCAAGAGTTTGAGCAACTTATGCACCGCCGTCTTCAAGTAGAGCAAAAGCAAGAGCGAGCGATGTTCAACGAACGATTGAAAGAACTCGAGCGGCAAAAGCAGCCTCATTATCTGTTACGATTGCGCCAAGAAATTGAAAAGCAGCGCACCAAATTGCTGCAACCTGCACTTATCCCAGAGATACGACAAGAGCAACTGGTATCGGAGCAACAGTTACGCGAGATGGAGTGGCAGTTAGAGCACAACTACATTGATAGAATGAAGAATCTTGTGCTGGAAGAACAGGAACGCATCGTGAAGTCAGTATTGCCCAGACGCTACGCGTTAGCAACGGTGGATGTACAGCCGCTCGCAGTTGAGTATATTGTGCGGGGTAGTGGAAAGGAACGGCACTAGTATGTCAGTAATAAGTCGCACGAACACCCATGCGTGGTGGTCGGATTTGCGCCATAACGGGCTAGTAGTTGCTCCCGCACTCCTCGAAGAATTCTTCGCCAACGGGCCTATTGCGCCAAAGTGGTACACTTACCAACGCCTGCGTGAACGGTACACCGTTTTTGAGACATGGTGTCACGGTACGAGAGCCTACACGCCGGGTGCCGACTATGCTCCTCTTTACTCCTGGCTGGATAGCGTTCTCGACATCTTTCTGGGACATGAGCAAGGGCGTTGGCAAAAGGGAAATCATGTTTCTTCCAATTGGAAATATGAAACGCTCCAGCACGAACGCCTATCGCCGCAGCGCGTTCTCTTCCGCAGTAGTAGTCAGAGTGAACCAGCCCTTTTTGTCTGGGTAGAGCAGACACATCAGTTAAACCAGGGACAGGGACGTAACGCCTATAGCAAATTGCTGGAATTATTGCGAGCGAAAAACGTCAAGCTCGGCCTGTTGACTAACGGACGGCAATTTCGTCTCTGCTACGCGGGATTGGACTATGATTCCTGGGTAGAGTGGGATGCAGAAGCGTGGTTCTCAGAGGAAGAGTTGCGCCGCCAGTTGTACGGTTTTTACACCTTACTGGGGCCGGAGGGCATGAATCCACGCGGAACCTATAGCTTTCCGTTGTTGGAGGCTGCCGAGGCTTCGCGTACTCGCCAGGGCGATTTATCCGCCGTGATGGGCGAGCAAGTGCGCGAAGCGGTTGAGTTGCTGCTGAATGCCCTGAATCAGGCGGTGCAGAATAAGGCTGATCTGCTAGATGTGGTGCGCACAACACCCTCTGGCACTACTTTGTCGGATCGGCGCATGATGGAGGCACTCTACCAGGCGGCGGTGCGTATGATTATGCGCATGGTCATTATTCTCTTTGCTGAGGCGCGAGATATGCTGCCGCGCTCGCTGGCGACCTATTCTGATAGTTATGGTCTCGAAGGACTCTATGAACAGTTGCGTCGCGCCGAACAGTACGAGGGTCGTAGAGCGTTGGAGGAGCGCGATAGTGCATGGGCAAGGCTGCTCAGCCTGTTCACCTTAATTTACTACGGTTCAGCATCGCCGAATCTTCCCGTACGCGAATACGGCGGCCTGCTATTTTGTCCAGGAGAGGTCGAAAGCCCAGATGCTATTTTACGTGCAACGGCTCTGTTCGAGTCGGAGGATGTCACTATCTCCGACGCGACGATATTACGCCTGCTCACACTACTCAAGAATGGCAAAGTCAAGATTCGCCAGGGTACTCACAGCCGCTGGGTCAATGGACCAGTGGATTTCTCCGACTTGCGTACAGAATATATTGGTCTGATGTACCAGGGTCTGCTTGATTACAATTTGCACAGCACCAACGAACCAATGATTTTCCTCAACCTGGGCCAAGAGCCGGTGTTGCCGCTCAAACTCCTTGAAGAAATGAATGATCAACACCTGAAAGACCTGCTTAAAAAGCTTAGTCTTGAAAAAAGTAGTGGGCCAGTCGTCTCTGAAGACGAGGCAGGGACGGAAGAAGAGGTGGAAGGTGCCGTCGAGGAACCCATAGCCGACGGTGCGGAAGTTGAAGAAGAGTTATTTGATGATGAACTTGAGCAAGTGGCAGAGGATATAGCGGAACCAGAAGAACTCGAAGCGATAACGCAGACCGAAGCTGATACACGTCGCCAACGGGCATTGGCCTGGGCCGAACGTGCTGTTGAAGCGGGAGGGCTTGTCAAAAAACCACGAGGGAAGCAGAAGGATGCCCTCTATCTGTATGAAAAGGAGCGCACAAAAAGCGCACTCACATTAGTCAAGCGTGTGCTTGATCAGAACGAATTCTATCTAGTGCGGCGCGGAGGTACGCGCAAAGGTTCCGGAACATACTATACAAAACCGCAACTCGCTGTTCCCATCGCACGTCGCACGTTAGAACCGCTGCTTCACACAACGCGAGCGGACGGAACACACATCCCTAAAACGCCAGAAGAGATTCTTGCAGTAAAAATCTGTGACCCCGCCTGTGGCTCAGCCTCATTTTTGGTCGCGGCTCTGCACTATATCACCGATGTTCTCTATCAGTCGCTGGCTTATCATCGTCGTATCAATGCTATACCGGATAGCGATGAAACCGCCCTCGTTCTCACGCTTCCCTATGGGATGCAATCGGAGGCGCAACCCGAAGAGGAAATATTACCAGTGCCTTCTCACAACGAACGTTTTGAGGCAATGGCGAAAGCACGGCTGCGTCGCCACGTTGTGGAACATTGCCTCTACGGCGTAGATCTTTCGCCACTTGCTGTTGAACTGGCACGTATGAGCCTGTGGATTGAGACGCTCGACCGCGACCTACCCTTCACTTTCCTCGATCACAAAATCAAGATTGGTAATGCCCTTGTCGGCGCATGGTTTGATACCTTTCGCGAATACCCCATTATGGCGTGGCTGCGCGAGGGTGGAGACAAGAGCCACAATAATGGGATTCACTACGAGAAGGAAGAGTGGACAAAGGCCATCAATCAGGAGAGAAACGATGTCATCAGGCCTGAACTGATTGAGCAAATCGAGTCCAGTAGCCCGCAACAATTTCTCTTCGGCGAGAATAAGCAGCAAACGCCTGAAGGATTGCATGAAGAGTTTACCACCGAGATGGAGCGCATTCACACCATACCAGTTATGTCAGCACGCGAGCGCGAGCAACGCTATCATGCTTTGCAGCAACGCTCGGAATACCAGGAACTCAAACGCGACCTTGATAATTGGTGCGCAACTTGGTTTTGGCCTGCCGACCAACTAGACGCAGTCCCAACACCTGCTAATTTTTACAATCCATCATCAACTACATGTAATCTAGTAGAGGAGCTGACGACAGAACTGCGTTTCTTCCATTGGGAATTGGAGTTCCCCGATGTCTTTGCTCGACCAGAACACGGTTTCGATGCGGTTGTCGCCAACCCCCCGTGGGAAATTGCTAAACCAAGTTCACTAGAGTTTTTCAGTGACTATGATCCGCTTTATCGTACTTATGGTAAACAGGAAGCCTTAAGGGAGCAGAAACATTTATTTCAAGTGGACGCATCTATCGAACGTGAGTGGCTCATCTATCGATCTCATATAAAAAATATGAATAATTGGGTAAAATGCTCTACATCACCCTTTGGGGATCTATTGGAAAATGGAACTGATACATTCTCATTCAAAAATGGGAAAAGAGATTTAGAATTACATAAATTATGGAGGCAGAGAAGGTTAGCCAAGCATGGCTATACATCTCAAAAAGAGCATCCTTTTCGTTTCCAAACAACTTCTACTGTAAATACCTATAAGATGTTTATGGAAATATCCTATCATCTGCTTAAGCACCACGGGCGAATGGG
>DAICZM010000432.1 GCA_027311145.1 Ktedonobacterales bacterium | reverse complement strand
GTCCGGGCTCGATTCACGAGGGCGGCGAACTCGGCTATGTCCTCTCACACGCCTTTGGAGCGGCCTTTGATAATCCCGACCTGCTCGTTGCGGCAGTCGTTGGCGATGGCGAGGCCGAAACTGCACCACTTGAAGGCGCGTGGAAGAGCATTCAATTCCTCAATCCCGCACGTGATGGAGCGGTTTTACCCATCCTGCATCTCAATGAGTACAAAATCTCTGGCCCAACGGTGCTAGGACGCGCCAGCGACGCTGCCATTCAGCGTCTTCTCTCCGGTCACGGCTACGAGGTTCATTTTATTGCGGGCAACGATCCGCAGCAGATGCACCTGGACTTTGCACGCCTGCTCGACACCTGCTATGCCAAGATTCGTGGCTATCAAGACGAGGCGCGCCGCAGCGGGCAAGTCACCTGCCCACCCTGGCCTGTAATTGTCATGCGCACGCCCAAAGGCTGGACAGGGCCAAAGATCGTTGACGGCCTGCCCATCGAGGGCACGTTCCGCGCTCACCAGGTTCCCGTCGCCGATGTCAGAGCCAACGCGGAACATATGCATATCCTCGAAGCATGGATGCGCAGCTATAAGCCAGAAGAACTGTTTGACGAGCAGGGCCATTTAGTGCCAGAACTCGCTGCCCTTGCCCCACAGGGCAATCGCCGCATGGGAGCCAACCCACATGCCAACGGCGGCAAACTACTCGTTGACCTCGACCTTCCACCCTTGACCGATTATGCCATTCCTGTCGAGAAGCCTGCAACCGAACAGCACGAGTCTACACGGCAGTTGGGCAAGATGATGCGCGACATCTTCACACGTAACGCCAATGCACGCAACTTCCGCCTCTTCTGTCCCGACGAAACGAACTCGAACCGCCTAGGCAATGTTTTTAGCGTCGAGAACCGCACGTGGATAGAGCCACGCATCGATATCGACGATCACCTCTCACCCGATGGGCGCGTCATGGAGGTCTTGAGCGAGCATCTCTGTCAGGGCTGGCTGGAAGGCTATCTACTCACTGGACGACACGGCCTGTTTGCCACCTATGAAGCCTTTGCAATGGTCTCCGCCTCAATGACGATTCAGCACACAAAATGGCAGGAAGAGGGCGTGAAGTTGCCCTGGCGCAAACCGATTTCTTCGCTCAATGTCCTGCTCACCTCGACGTGTTGGCGTAACGATCACAACGGCTTTAGCCACCAGGGACCAGGGCTGATTGATACCGTACTGTCCAAGAAAGGCACAGTTGCCCGCATCTACATGCCACCCGATGCCAACTGCCTGCTCTCAGTCGCGGATCACTGCTTCCGCAGCCGCAACTATGTCAACCTGATCGTGATCGACAAACAGCCCCAGCTCCAATGGCTCAGCATGCCAGAAGCTATCGAACACTGCACACGTGGCATCTCAACATGGCATTGGGCCAGCAACGATGACCATGTTGAGCCGGATGTTGTGCTGGCCTGCGCAGGCGACATTCCTACGTTAGAGACAATCGCCGCGGCATGGTGGCTACGCAAACACATCCCAGAACTCAAAGTGCGTGTTGTCAATGTCGTGGACCTGATGACGCTCTATCCGCATTTTCTGCATCCACATGGTATGGATGAAGCGGCCTTTGTGAGTCACTTCACGGAGGAGCAGCCCGTCGTGTTCGCCTTCCACAGCTATCCGCGTGCCATTCACCAGGTTATTCATGGGCGCACCAACACGCCCCGTTTCCACGTGCGAGGCTTCAACGAAGAGGGCACAACGACCACACCTTTCGACATGGTTGTCCTCAACGGTATGAGCCGCTATCATCTCTGCATCGAGGCCATGCGCCGCGCTACGCGCGTGCGTGAACTGACCGCACCGTTGATCGCCGAGTGCAACGAGATGATTATGCGCCACAAATCCTACGTGCGCGCCCATCTGGAAGACATGCCCGAAGTGCGCGACTGGGTCTGGACAGACTAAGCCCATCCTATCCTGGGGACCAACATCGAATGGGCGTAGTGCTCTGTCAATCTTCATAGAGAGGATGAGCATGACGCCCACAAGCATGCCTTGTGGGCGTCATGTCTGCTTTCTTCCGACAAAAGAAGCATCCAAGCCATTTACTGACCTGAACGCTTCTTTTCTCGTTTCTCCTTATTTCGTTGTTCCACAGTAGTAGAGCGTACCAGCACCGCCGTCGCGACCACCAAAGCCACCAAAGCCGCCCGTGTTGCTCGTACTCGTGCTAGAGGATGATTGCCACGCGCTGCTCGGCACTGCCGTGCAGTTCTGTGTCACCCACGAAGTCACACTCTGCGAACCGCTACCCCCCCCAGGAACACCGCCACCGCCGATCAGGAAGTAGCGCACGGTTCCCTTAGCGACAAGCGAGGCCAGATCGCTAACTGTCAAGATGGGGTTACTACCAGAGAAACCGCCCATCGACATCACGGGCTTGCCGGTCGCGAGGATAATCGGGGCCGCCGTATTCGAGTTAGAGACCGCGACCAGGTAGGTTGCATTGCCCTGATGGCTCTCCAGGTAGCTGATCAGCGCGGTATTCGTCGTGTTGCCTCCGCCCGCGCCACCACCAAAGCCACGATCTTGTGTGACACCAGCTTGCGGTAAGTTCTGCGCTGTGCCGGATACCACGACTACACCACCCCAGATGCTGGGAGCCACGAGCAGAACCAACGTACCGACGCTCACCAGCGTAACCAGCGCATTGCGTGCCATCGGCAGGCGCGGCAAGAAGCGCACCAAAGCCAGCACAATTGCCACACCGATACTGACAGCGATTAAGGGTGTCAGCCATGAAGACCAGGAGGGATAGCGGCTCAGCAAGGACATCTGCTCAGCAGCCGTCGCGACAAAAGCAATGGGCAGTAGCCAACCGCGCCAGCCTGGATTGCGATAATCGCGCCACATGATGACCACACCAATACCAAAGAGCGCGCTCACCGCGGGAGCCATTGTCGTCATGTAGTAGGGATGAAAGAAACCCGCGACACTGAAGAAGATGAACATCGTCAGCAGCCAGACGCCCCAGAGCAGCAGAGACTGTTGCTGGCGATCTTCCTGGAAGTTCTGGAAGCGTGGACGACGTTGCCAGGCCAGAGCCAGCATTCCCAAGAGGGCTAGCGGCAAAATCCAGCCAATCTGCTCACCCAATGTGCTTGTAAAGAGACGTGTAATACCAGCAGTACCTGTGCCAAATTGCCCACCTGCACCACCGCCGCCCGCGAACTCACGACGGAACTCTCTAGCAAACTCACCAAAAGGACCACCTGCACCACCAAAGCCCTGTGAAGGCGCCCCAGCACCCGTACCAGGTGCGCCACCTGGGAACGACGGTAACGCTCCACCTGTGCTAGAGGTTGTTGCCCCTGCACGCGCACGCCCAAAGCCGCCAAAGTTGCCAAGCAGGCGCGTCACACCGTTATAGCCGAAGGCGAGGCTGATTTCAGAGTTGTTCTGCGTTGAGTCGACATAGGGTCGCAACGTAGCTGGCGTGAGGTCTACAGCAAGCATCCAGGCGAAAGTGAAGGCTACCATCACCACGCCAGCCAGCAAGAGATGCAGAATACGTGTTTTGAATGATTTGGGAGCTGCGAACAGGTAGAAGACGGCAAATGCAGGCACAACCAGATAAGCCTCTAACATCTTGATATTAAAGCCAAGGCCAACGGTCAGGGCACACACCAGTAGCCAGCGCAATTTGCCCGTTTCCACTGAGCGCAACACCGCCCATGCTCCAATCAGCATCGTCAAAGCCAGCGTGCTATCAATTGTATTATTGCGGTTTGTGACCACACTGATCGGACTTACGGCCAGAGCCAGAGCCGCCAGCAAGCCTGCGACAACACCGAAACGCTTCTGCACCAGTTGATAGAGGAGTAAAACCGCGAGGACACCGGCCAATGCCTGTGGAAAAAAGACGCTAAAGGCCGTGAAACCGAAGATTTTGCTGCTGATGACCTGTAACCAGAAACCCAGTGGCGGCTTGTCAATTGTCACAAAGCCAGCAGGATCGAACGCGACAAAGAAGAAGTTATGCAGGTTCATCCCCATACTTTTGACTGCTGATGCGTAATAGAGATTGCCAAAACCGCCCTGCCCCAATTGATAAAAGTTCATGAAACAGGAAATGAGCGTAATGCCTGCCAGGGCGAGCCAGTGCCAGGGTCGACTCGCTGGAGCCGCCTCTGGCTTCGCCATGGGACGCTCCGGCAAGGCCTGCGTCCCCCCCGTAATACTATCAATCATCACATAAGCCTTTCTTCATTAA
>DAICZM010000431.1 GCA_027311145.1 Ktedonobacterales bacterium | reverse complement strand
CCCCTTGTGGGTGTCATGGGAACGGAATCATGGGAACGGAATCATATGAACGGAATCATATTACCGCTTTTGCCCTCGCATGCACTATCTCAGTGCGTCAAATAAAACTGTTGACACCAACTGATCGGTTTATACGTTATACTAGAGAGAAGGGTTCTTGTTTCTCTTGTTTCATGCGGTGATGCATTAGTATTGCCATACTCTTGTGCAGCCGATTATGGAACAAGACGTACTCGATCTGGTAGGAGCAGTGTTGTTTCTGCTTCAGGCCAGAGAAGGTGGTTGCATGATCGAACAAACAACGGCACTCGATTCCTCGGCCCACCCGCTACCAGGGCCTGCTTACCTCTGTCTGCATGGGCATTTTTATCAACCCCCGCGTGAGGAACCGTTTAGTAGCATGCTCCCTATAGAACCAGGAGCAACTCCTTTTGCTAACTATAACGAGAAAATTACAGCGGAGTGTTATCGGCCCAATGCAGCCGCCGGCAACTTTGAGTCCGTCAGCTTTGATCTTGGCCCAACGCTTGCGGCCTGGCTAGAGCAGACGCATCCAGATGTGTATCAGCAGATTGTACGTGCTGAGCAGGTACATATGCAACGCTATGGCGTGAGCAATGCATTGGCCCAGGCATACAATCATACAATTCTTCCTCTGGCGACAGCCCGCGATAAGCGCACACAGATTCTCTGGGGCTTGCATGACTTTCGTCATCGCTATGGGCATGACGCGCACGGAATGTGGTTAGCGGAAACTGCCATTGACATTGACTGTCTAGATATTATGGCTCAATGTGGCGTGACATATACCGTTCTTGCTCCCTGGCAGGCGGCAGTTCCGATTGATCCGACCGAGCCGTATCTGGTTCCTTTGCGCAATGGACGGAGTATCACGGTTTTCTTTTACAATGCCCCGTTGTCTGGTGGTGTCTCTTTCGACTGGAATACGACCAATAACGCGGAAATCTTTGCTGCTCACTATCTGCCCGGCCACCTGATAGCAGACAAACGTCAAGCTGGTCTGCCCCAGTTAGTCATCGTTGCAACTGACGGCGAACTCTATGGACACCACAAACCCTGGCGCGATAAATTCCTGAGCCATCTGATTCAGCGTGGTGCGCCTGCTAATGGTTTCGAGGTTTGCACATTGGAACGCTACATACAGGTGTATCCTGCGACCAAAACGGTACAACTGCACGAACCGAGTGCATGGAGTTGTGGACATGGTGTGGCACGCTGGCATACCGGGTGTGAGTGTACTGAGGGGGATAGCCGCTGGAAAGGCGCGCTTCGCCAGGCTCTTGTACACCTTGCCGAGCGCGGCGACCAACTTTTTGAGCATTATGCGAGCGAGACACTCAGCGATCCCTGGGCGGCACGCGACGACTACCTTTTACTGCGCAACAAATGGGAGACCCCGGCACAGTTCTGGGAGCGGCATGGTCTTTATCAGCTGCCGCCTGCCGATCCGCAACTGGAGCAGCGCACGCTCCAGTTGCTTGAGGCACAATACTATCTGCAATATAGTTTCACGAGCTGCGGCTTTTTCTTTGAAGACCTGGATCGTATTGAGCCACGCAACGATATTGCATTCGCCCGTCGGGCCATTAGTTTACTATGGCAGGCCCTGGGCATCGACCTACAACAGTCCTTTTTAGATGATCTTGCTCTGGCCCAGAGCTGGCGCACTTCTTACACTGGTGCCGAGCTGTATAGACAATTGCCTTTTGTCAGGCCAGGCCTGCTGCCCCCAGTTGTTAATGGGGCATAAGCGTCGGAATGAGCAACGACAAGGCGTATTCAAGATGCCAGACGGTCAGTCCAACGGTTAAAAGGGCCAACAGGATATGGACAGTGCGCCAGTAGCGGATGATATGGCGATAAACCTGCTCACGTTGCATGGCGCGCTGCACCTGTTCCATCTCTGACAGATGTTCTTGCGCCCCTGGGATGAGCGCGCCGGGGCGCGTGAGCATGCTTTTGCGGTCTGGTACAAAGCGATACTGCTGCGCTCCCTGTCGTACTTCCTGCGGCGTCTCTTCGAGTGAGACATAGGCGAGGTCCCAGGATGATGCCAGTGGTTGTATCTTTGTCCTGTTCGCCCCATTGACTGTACCTTGTGTGGCAGATGTTGCCAATTCTGTGTTGCCTGCAAAGGGCATGGTCGCCGAGGCTGTGGGCAATGCGCGCAATTCTTGCGTATTATGGATAACAATTGCCTGTAGTTTTTGCGAAATGTTTTCCAGGCGATCATCCCCCTGTATCGTCAGGGCCTTACTCGCCTCAATGGCGATCTGGCGTGCCAAAATGCGATCTAACACACGCCCGACCACGCCGCTCAGGACAAGTGCGACCATGGCATAGAGGGCATACGTCCCGGAGCGTGGGTTAAAGTTGCCAAATGAATGCATAAAGAGGATAGCGATCCCCCACTAGGCCCATCCAGACATGCCAGTCCAGCGATGTATGTAATTGCCCAATGGCCCGCTGGCGAGCATGCTTGCGCAACGAGTAGCGTATTGATGCCAGCACGATAAGGGCTGTGCCAACGATGGCATAGGCAAAGCCAACAATGCTATCAGGCGTGGGGTCGGAACTGGTCCGACTGTACCAGAAGTAAAATAAGCCACTCGCCAGTATTGCAAGGATCCCAACGCTTGAACTAAGTACCCTTGTGCGGTTGTTATAGAGAAAAAAGAATGGATATCCATGCTCTTTGCCAAATGATTGCATCTTGCTATCCTTCCCATACAGTATGTAGCAGGCGCATCTTGAGCCACATCATCATTGCATCGCGGTGCAGACCAACCGGACAGGGAGCAACGCAGGCCCCACATTGATAGCACGAGCGGGCAAAGCGGGCGATTGGCGTTGAAATGGAGCCGGATAGCGTCTCATGGTTGAGGCGGTCAATCGTGATGGGTTCTGCCAGCGCGGGACATGCGAGCAAGCATTCGTTGCAGCCAATACATGCTTGCAATTCCTGCATGATCTGCGGACCTGTTTTGTGCAGAAGAACGGGTTTTGGTTTGAGCATTGAGTGACCTCTCTTATCGGGACGTGATCTAGCACATCCAGTGATTACCTCTGATCGAACTATTTAGTGCTACTGCTATAGGACCATAAACTACGTGAAGGACGCTGCTGTTCAGCTTGGGCGTGCTGAACGGTAGCAGGTTTCGTCCGCAGCGTGGATGGCTGCTTAGGGGCAATAACGCTGGCAGACCCTAACGTGGACTCGACGATGCGTCCAGAGAGTGCTGGTAGCTTGCCCGTGAATGGGCTGACCTCATCTTCTTCAAATGGAAACGAGTCGGCGTGCGCAGCGGGGTCCAGACCAATCATCGTGCGTTGCTCGGCAATGGCTGGTATGCGTGCGTCTGTTGTGCGCTCTGCTGGCGCGGATGGCAAGTCGCCAGTTGTACGCGCTACCTGTGCGGCAGGTAATGCCCCTGTGGCGGGCCAACGGTGTCGCTCGCTGATCTGTGGTTGGGTAGATATGCTTAATGTCCCTGTTTTGCCAGCAGGGAGTGCAGGCATGACCACTGGCAATTTGCCACTGAGCATGTTTTGTGCCGTGCGTGTCTGTTTTTGTGAAAGGTACTGGCGAGCGTCAAAGTTGCCTTTCAACAAGGCTTTGGTGATCTCGCGCACCGAAAGTTCTTCATCGATGATGCGTTTGATGGCAAGGCTATCGGGCTGTGCCGACCCAAGTGCGAAATAGCCGATCAGACGATCATCCCGGATTGCCAAACGGCGATAGTTGCCCTGACTGCTATCGGTCAGCGTTATCGTGTTTTTGTCTCTGCTGAGTGGATTGCCGACCGTGAGCATGGAGAGTTCGCCAAGATGCGTTCCGTGCCATTGCACGCCGAAATCGCTCTGGACCTGCTCCATATCGCCAACCATACTGGCGGCAACCGCACGCCCCTGCGCCACTGCGGCATACCATAGAGCGCGTGTCTCATATTTGCCCGTTTGGGGATTTTTGAGCGCGGCCACATCGCCAGCGGCGAAAATGTTCGGTACATTGGTTCGCAGATACTCATCGACTTGGATGCCGTGATGTTGACGTATTGGCACTGAACTCTGGTCCGCTAGTTTAGTGACCGGGGAGGTTCCTGTACAGGTCAACACTAACTGGCAGGGAAGCAGCTCTTGCTGATTTGTAATCACGCCCGCTACTGCGCCAATGCGACCAACAATGCCCAGCACCTCTGTTTGGGTGTAGACTTTGACGCCCGCACGTCGCACGCGATCCAGTAC
>DAICZM010000430.1 GCA_027311145.1 Ktedonobacterales bacterium | reverse complement strand
ACGACGATCTCGTGAGCCAACACATTGAATGAAACAGATACGTTTAGGTGGCTCCCCCGTAGAAGGCCGCACAAAGCGTTTCTCTTTCAGCATCTTCTCTGCATCAACAAGCGTCAGGACATCCTCAAACTCATAGTAACCATACATCTGTGTCTCACGACCGGGATCAAAATGATCGAAACCTGTCGCGACAATAATCGAACCAACCCTCAACTCACGTGTCTCACCACTTTTACTCACTACAGTGATATGAAAATCACCCAAATCACCTTGACCGCTTGTAACTCTGGTTTGTAAGAGAATCTCGACGAGCGGATCATTGCTGATCTCATTCACCATGCGCGTGATAGCAGTCCCCGCATCTTCCAGATGTGGCGTCAATGAGGCATAGTATGATGCCATAGGTGTACCACCCAGGTGTTCACGCTTCTCCACCAACACCACCGGTAGACCTAAGTCAGCTACACCTCGCGCCGCATACAACCCCGCAGGGCCACCACCAATAATCAGAACTGTCTCACTTGGCATCAGCATCCTCCCATGATAAAAATTGCATTTCTCCCCGACGCAACCGCTCCAGGTCTTCCTGGAACTCGGCCCAACGAGCTTGCCAATCAATCCCCATTTTTTCCAGCAGTGGTCGATAATCCACACTATGCCAGTGCAGTTGACAAATACGATAGGGATGCGCCCCCATCGCTAGTGCCGCAAATTGCGCCTCTGAGAGAACTGGAATGCCAACATTGCGCCCATGCACTCGTGCGGCAAACTGGCTCTTATCCAATGTTGTGACACAGCCCGTATCATGTGTCAGCGTCACATCAGGATTTGCCTCCTCTTTCATGCGTTCAATCTTCCGTAATGTGGCAAATGAGCGCGTAAAATCACGTTGCACCAGGATATGGCGAAAGCCAAACCCACAACAATCAAACCATGTGGAGTAATCAGCAACCTTCGCGCCTAGGGCTTGAACAACAGCACTCACCACTGCGGTACGCTGCCCACCATACAGGTCTGGGTCGTAGATAGCGTCCTCAGCCACAAGCTTATAATAATGACAGGCAGGATGAACCGTCACAGTGATATTGCTCAGATCCAATACTTTGCGCTTGGCAATCTCAAAGCGCATGGCATGAATCCATTCACTATAGTGAACAATCTCCTCTGGAATGATCAGCGGCTTGCCCAGTTTCGCCATGATATCCCGTACCTGCTTACGTAGCTCCGGGTGATGCACCAGTTGCTCACGTGTCTCTTTATAGTGACCATAACTGGTGCCACAATGAATCATCGGGAAGTAACCAGTTTCATACGCAGCAGCAAAATTACGAACCGCTACAGCCGCCTGGGCTGCGGCATTAGAGGTTGCCGAAGCGTAATAGTTCCAGGCGGTACAGGATGTCTGGTCACGTGGGTCGTTATACTCCATACCAAGCTGGCGATGTAGCCAGAAAATAGAAGTCGAATAGCCCGGAATATGACCACACTGCCCGCAACTCTTGTGATGCCAGGTCATCTGGCGCGGAATACGTTTGCTACGACCGTATTTGGTCATCACTTCGACTGTGTCATCCGGCACACGTTGCACAATCCACTCGCCTTGCGCCTCCAACTCAAAGAGTTTCTCGCGAATATCTTCCGTTGGTGCATTGGCCGGGTCACGCTGGAAGACACGCTGCGGAATCGTTCCGCGCGTAATACTCGTAACAGGAACAGAAACCTCGCTGGTCATATGACCCTCCAACCGAATATCGTCGGTGAGTACATGAATCTCTCAGACACTCAAGAAAGATGATAGCCTTTTTCTTCTAAAGCCTCTTCCATCACATCCTGCAAAATCATATGCAACCCTTCGTCAATTTCCTTAATCATGTCCAGCACGCCTGTCAAATGCCAGATCAGGTACAGTTCGGTCAACGTCTTTTCTTCTATATCCCAGGCGAGCTCGGTCGTATGTAAGGTTTCTGGCGGCAATGCACGTCTCCAAAGATCAAGGTTCTCCGAAACGTCACGCACTTCCGGCCCCCAATCGGGAAAAGCATCCGGCTGTAACATATCGGGAGAAACCTGTGTTCCAGTAGACATGATTTTATACACCACGCGCCCGTATCCCTCAAGAGCCGCTTTGGCTGTTCGTAAACCATTTTTGACCGCGACTTCGCGCAGAATGGTGATAATGCCACCAGGCGAATTGCCACGTGGACAGCGATCACACGAAAAACATTGTGAACAGTTCCACACATCTTCGTTCATCTGCTTATAGACAAGCTCAATATCTTCGCGTGCTACCGCTTGCGTGATTTTGCGTGGACTGAAATCATAGAAACGTGCAGAAGGACAGGCTGCAACACAAATACCACATTCATAACAACCTTTGAGATAATCATGAAAGCGGATATCTTGCGTCACCTGGGTGAAGAGTCGCTCTTTCTCTTCATATGAAACATCAGCCTGTTTTAGCGTTAGCTGGGCCAATGGAACACCTCCATGTGAACCAATAGGGCATTGCCCAAACACAGAGGACCGTCAGTCAGAAAGAAATAACCGCATCAGCTTCGAGTGCCATGTCGTTGAACGCTGCCCCCCCAATCATCTCGACACCATCAATCAAGTCTGCGTAACGCACATTGTTGAGGTCTAAGCTGGGCTGACAAACATAGAACTTGACACCGAGTTCAACTGCCTGGTCAATAAAGCGACGAAGCGGTGCGCCCTTCCCGTCTTTCTTTGCGATCAGGTCTTCGGCAACACCACGCACCAACAGCGTAGGGCCGTTAACGGTGAAGTAGATGCCCACTTCAATATCCATTGCAGCGGCTGAAGCCGCAAGGTAAAATGGGGTAGCAGAACGCTCCGGTGCTTCAACACCATTCGTTTGCACATACAGGATTTTCTTGTTTTCTTCGCTCATGCTGCTCTCCTTGCAGTAGATCCATCATGCCATCATTTTTTGCGGACGTAGAACTTGAAGACTTTACCATCTTCTTCAATCTTCAGCAGTTCATTACCTGTCTGCTTTGACCAAGCAAGCATATCTGCTTTTGCGCCGGGATCATCGGCAAGCATGAGGAGCGTTTGACCTCGCTGTAACTCTTTGACAGCTTTACTGATTCTGATAATAGGAACGGGGCACAGGAGTTTCAGGCAATCCAATGTACGATCAACATTGTCTGTAGAAGACATAAAATACCTCCCTGGATGAAACCGAGTAATATCACAACATTATGATACTCGCAGCGCTTTCGCGAGTGGGAAGCTTGACTTGCCTGTCAGAAGAGGATTTAAACACTTTCTAAATATCGAAAATGCTTAACTTATCGTATCATAAAAATGGTGAGATGTCAATGATTTTGTATGTAAACAAATCTTGCGCAACCAGGTAACATTGACCTTACAAATCATCTACGGCAAAGGTTCATTTTGCAACTCTTCGGCAAATCCGCGCCGCAATTCTTCTTCACGAGCCATCTGGCTGAGCATAATCTCTGTAATCAAATCAAATGCCTGAATAATACGTGCATCGGCGAGCCGATAATAGACATTTGACCCTTCTTTCCGTGCATGTACTATGTTCGTAGAGCGCATGATCGATAGATGTTGCGAGAGATTGGCCATGCGGATACCCGTTGCTTCTACAAGATCTCCAACACTACATTCACCATGCTCATGAAGCAAATGAAGAAGTTCAAGACGTAATGGATGGGCGAATACTCCACATAAGTTAGCATGTCTTCTGTAAAACTCTTTATCCATGGTTAGTGCCAATAGCTTTCACATATGCCTGGTGATACCAGTCGCATATCTATCCAAACCAACTGCCCGTCCAGCCAAAACATCCCTTTGCCCTTTCTCCGAAGACAAATAGAGTGTTTTTCCATACTTTTATAATACCACACAATAGCTCTAATCCAGTCAAGAGACCGTTCTCGCGTAGCCTTGGTTTGGGTCTTTTCTTTGCATGCATGGAATGCCCCTTTGGCACGTTAGGAGCCGTTTTCTGGCGTTGGGCGTTGGGCGTTAGGCATAGTGCTGCTTTTTCGCCACACAACGCACTCACCTTCTGACATACTGTGATCGATATGATATACTGCAAACATGCATAATAAAAAACAGAGCAATGAAAACTCTATGTGGCAACACCTGCATTGGCCTGAATACAGTGCTGAACTGCTCGGGACGGCTCTCCTCGTCTTTATAGGATTGAGTGCTGTCGTTTTCGATTTCAGCCCTGCTCTGCCAATCAATCACCTGCTCCCTGACCCTAGCGCACGACGCCTCCTCACCGGAC